>JAWWOJ010000544.1:0-4650 GCA_033851885.1 Frankiales bacterium
GGCAAAACCGGTCAGTGACACGACTACGATCGGACTACGTGACGACCATCAGCCTTGACAGCACAGCTCCCGACGCTCTCGACGCCGACGCGATCGTGATCGGCGTTCTCTCCTCGGACTCCGGCCCGGCCCTGGCCGCGGGCGCCGACGGCGTCGACCGGGCGTACGGCGGCCGGCTCACCGAGGCGCTGAGCACACTCGGGGCCTCAGGCAAGGCCGGCGAGGTCACCAAGCTTCCCACTCTCGGCGCACTGCCCCCGCCACTGGTCGTGGCCGTCGGGCTCGGCGAGACTCCCGGCAGCGAGGAGCTGCGCCGCGCGGCGGGCGCGGCGGTCCGCGCCCTGGCCGGGACGGCGAGGGTCGCGCTGGCGCTGCCCGCCGGATCCGCCGACGAGGCCGGCGCCGTGGCGACCGGTGCGCTGCTGGGCAACTACTCGTATCTGACGTACCGCACCGGTGCCGACCAGAAGCCACCGGTCGAGCAGATCATCGTGCTCACGGCGGGCGCCTCCAACGGCGCGGCCGACGCCGTCCGCCGCGCCGAGGTGCTGGCCGCGTCGGTCGTCCTGGTGCGTGATCTGGTCAACACCCCGCCATCCGACCTCAGCCCCGAGGACTTCGCCGAGGCCGCCGCGCGGGTGGCCGTGGAGAACAAGCTCGACATCGAGGTGCTCGACGAGACGGCCCTGGTCGAGGGCGGCTACGGCGGGATCGTGGGGGTCGGCCAGGGCTCGGTCAACCCGCCCCGGCTGGTCCGGCTGGCCTACAGCCACCCAGAGGCCACCAGGACGGTGGCGTTCGTCGGCAAGGGCATCACGTTCGACACCGGGGGGCTGTCCCTCAAGCCCGCCGATGCGATGGACTGGATGAAGTCGGACATGGGAGGCGCGGCCGCGGTGCTCGGCGCCCTGCAGGCGGTCGCGAAGCTGCAGCCCAAGGTGAACGTCATCGGCTACCTGCCGATGGCGGAGAACATGCCGAGCGGCACCGCGCAGCGCCCCTCCGACGTGATCACGATCTATGGCGGCAAGACCGTCGAGGTCCTCAACACCGACGCCGAGGGCCGGCTGATCCTGGCCGACGCCCTTGTCCGGGCCGCCGAGGACGAGCCGGACCTGGTCGTCGACGTGGCGCCCCTCACCGGTGCACAGCTGGTCGCGCTGGGCACGCGGACCGCCGGAGTGATGGCCAACGACGACGAGGTCCGTGAGAAGGTGGTTGCGGCGGCCGAGCGTGCCGGCGAGGCCGCCTGGCCGATGCCGCTGCCCGAGGAGCTGCGCAAGGGGCTCGACTCCACGGTCGCCGACCTCGCCAACATCAGCCCCGACCGCTGGGGCGGCATGCTGGTGGCAGGGATCTTCCTGAGGGAGTTCGTCGCCGACGACCTTCGCTGGGCGCACATCGACATCGCCGGCCCGTCCTTCCACAAGGGCGAGCCGTACGGTTACACCCCCAAGGGCGGCACCGGCGCGGCCACCCGCACGCTGGTCCAGATCGCGGAGGATGTCGCCTCCGGCACACTCTGACGTCCTGGTACTTACCAGTCGGTATAAATGGAAAGATTGCCTTACCCAGCATTTCGATCGCCATGCGCCAGAAGCGCGTAGATCAGCATTGAAGGAGCGTCCCGTGACGAATGGCAGCGGCCCCTACGACATCGTCGTTCTGGGTGGCGGCAGCGGCGGATACGCGTGTGCCCTCCGAGCGGTCGAGCTCGGCAAGACGGTCGCGCTCATCGAGAAGGACAAGCTCGGGGGAACCTGCCTCAACCGAGGTTGCATCCCCACCAAGGCCCTCCTGCACGCCGCCGAGGTGGCCGACCAGACCCGTGAGGCCGGGTCCTTCGGCATCAAGGCCACGTTCGAGGGCATCGACGTCGCCGGAGTCAACGCCTACAAGGACAAGGTGGTCACCACCACCGTCAAAGGCCTGACCGGGCTGCTCAAGAGCAAGGGCATCACGATCATCGAGGGTGAGGGCCGGCTCGTCGGCCCCACTCAGGTTCAGGTCGGTGACTCCATCATCGAAGGCCGGCACATCGTGCTGGCCACGGGCTCGGTGCCCAAGTCACTTCCCGGCCTGGACCTGGACGGCCAGCGGATCATCTCCAGCGACCACGCGCTGGTCCTGGACCGGGTCCCGCAGTCGGTGGTCATCCTGGGCGGCGGCGTCATCGGCGTCGAGTTCGCCAGCGTGTGGCGCTCCTTCGGCGCCGAGGTCACCATCGTCGAGGCGCTCCCGCACCTGCTGCCGCTGGAGGAGGAGTCCAACTCCAAGCGCCTGGAGCGGGCGTTCCGCAAGCGGGGCATCAAGTACGAGCTCGGCGTCCGGTTCGAGAGCGTCAAGAACACCGACAGCGGCGTCTCGGTCACCCTTGAGGGCGGCAAGAGCATCGACGCCGAGATCATGCTCGTGGCCGTCGGCCGCGGACCGGTCTCCCAGGACCTCGGCTTCGAGGAGACCGGCGTAGAGGTCGAGCGCGGTTTCGTCAAGGTCGACGAGCTCTGCCAGACCAGCGTGCCCACCATCTCCGCGGTCGGTGACCTCATCCCGACCCTGCAGCTGGCCCACGTCGGCTTCGCCGAGGGCATCCTCGTCGCCGAGCGGCTGGGCGGGCTCGACCCGGCGCCCATCGACTACGACGGCGTACCCCGAATCACCTACTCCGAGCCCGAGGTCGCCTCGGTGGGCATCACGTCCGCGGTGGCCAGGGAGCGCGGGTACGAGATCAAGGAGGTCACCTACGACCTCGCCGGAAACCCCAAGAGCAAGATCCTGGGGACGCAGGGCGAGGTCAAGGTGATCGCTCAGAAGGACGGTCCCGTCCTGGGCATCCACATGGTCGGCAGCCGGGTCGGCGAACTCGTCGCGGAGGGGCAGCTGATCTACAACTGGGAGGCCCACCCGTCCGATGTCGCTCAGCTGATCCACCCCCACCCCACCCAGTCCGAGGCGATCGGCGAGGCCCACCTCGCTCTCGCCGGCAAACCGCTTCATGTCCACGGCTGACAGCCGCACCAGTATTTGAAGGAGTCGCTGAGAACCATGCCGGTCTCCGTCACCATGCCCCAGCTCGGCGAGAGCGTCACCGAGGGCACCGTCACCCGCTGGCTCAAGAAGGAGGGTGAGCACGTCGAGGCCGACGAGCCGCTCCTCGAGGTATCGACCGACAAGGTCGACACCGAGATCCCTTCCCCCGCCTCGGGCACGCTGAGCAGCATCACCGTCGCAGAGGACGAGACCGTCGAGGTCGGCGCCGAACTCGCGACCATCGCCCAGGAGGGCGAGGCGTCGTCCAACGGCCGCGGCCCCGCCGCGGCCGAGGCGCCCGCCCCGGCCGCACCGCAGGCGGCTGCTCCGGCACCGGCTCCGCAGGCCCCGGCCCCGCAGCAGGCACAGCAGGCTCCGGCTCCGCAGGCGTCTCCAGGCCCCTGGCCGCCGGCTCCGGCCGCTCCGGCCGCTCCGCAGGCACCGGCACCGGTGGCCCAGCAGGCTCCGGCACCGGCCCCCGCCGCGCAGGAGGCCCCCGCCGCGGCGCCCGAGGCTCCGTCGGGTGAGAGCCCGTACGTCACGCCACTGGTGCGCAAGCTCGCCTCCGAGCACGGCGTGGATCTGTCGTCGGTCGAGGGCACCGGGGTCGGGGGGCGGATCCGTAAGCAGGACGTCCTCGAGGCGGCCAAGGCCGCTCAGGCCGCCGCGGCTCAGGCCACCAAAGCCGCCCAGGCCGCCCAGGCCCAAGCCCAGGCGCCCGCAGCGGCCGCGGCTCCCGCCGCGGCCCCGGTGGCGCAGGCCGCCCAGGTCGCCGGCCCGTCACCGGAGGCCGCGCAGTTGCGCGGCAAGACCGAGAAGATGTCGCGCATCCGGCAGACGATCGCCAAGCGGATGGTCGAGTCGCTGCAGGTCTCGGCGCAGCTCACCACCGTGGTCGAGGTCGACGTCACCAAGATCGCCCGGCTGCGTGATGCGGCCAAGAAGGACTTCCTCACCCGCGAGGGTGTCAAGCTGTCCTTCCTGCCGTTCTTCGCGAAAGCGGCCATCGAGGCGCTCAAGCAGCACCCCAAGCTCAACGCGGTCATCGACTCACAGGCCAACGAGGTCACCTACCACGACGCCGAGCACCTCGGTATCGCGGTGGACGCCGAGAAGGGCCTGATGGTCCCGGTGATCAAGAACGCCGGGGACCTCAACCTGGCCGGGCTGGCACACAAGATCGCCGATCTGGCGGACCGTACCCGCGGTAACAAGGTGAGCCCGGACGAGCTCAGCGGGGGCACCTTCACGCTGACCAACACCGGCAGCCGCGGCGCGCTGTTCGACACGCCGATCCTCAACCAGCCGCAGGTCGGCATGCTGGGCACGGGCGCGGTCGTCCGCCGCCCGGTGGTCGTCGACGATCCCGACCTGGGAGAGGTCATCGCCATCCGGTCGATGGTCTACCTGGCGCTGAGCTACGACCACCGGCTGGTCGACGGCGCCGACGCCGCCCGTTTCCTCCAGACGGTCAAGCACCGGCTCGAGGAGGGCAAGTTCGAGGCCGAGCTCGGCGTGGGCTGACCTCCCGTCCGACGCCCTAACCCCCTCACCGCCGCACGAGTGGTGAGGGGGTTAGGGAGTGTTGTGCCAGGAGTGTGTTCTAGCGCATTGACGGTG
>JAWWOJ010000001.1:0-7146 GCA_033851885.1 Frankiales bacterium
CGCAACGTGGACGGCGCCCTCGGGTCGAAGTTCCTCGCCGACATCGCGCGGATCCTCGCCGACCCGGCCACAACCCTCGCCTGGAGCTAGCAGGAAAGCAGCGTTTCACGGCGAAGGGGACGGCACCCCGCTCGACCCAGCCCCCACGAGGTGCCCGTGCCACGCTCCCGCCGTCCCCTGCTGCTCGCCGCTCTCGGTGCCGCCGTCTCCGTCGGGCTGCTGGTCGCACCCGGCTCGCAGGCGGCCAACGGGCTTCCCGCCGTGACCACCGGAGTCGTGACTCAGGCGTTCCGCGCGACCACGTACGTCAAGCCGGTGCAGCCGGTGCTCCCCTCGGTGCGCTACTACCTGACGGGCACCGCCAACGACGACGGGAACAAGACGGCCGGCTCGCCGACCGCCACGTTCAGCAAGACGTCTCCCAGCGGGAGCACCGACATCACCCAGTCGACGAACGTGCTCACGAACAACGGACCCAATGCCGCGAGTGACCCGGGCAACGCCTTCTGGACCGGCCCGTACACCGGGACGATCAAGGGCAAGGTCAAGGTGTCGTGGTTCTGGTCGACCCATGACCCACTGGCACAGGCCAACAACCTCACGGCCAGCGTCATCGCTGACCCGGGGACGTCCAAGCAGAAGACGATCGGGCAGGCCACCACCGGGGTCACCAACGCCGACGGGACGTCGCACGTCTACACGGTGGCCATCGACGTCGACGGAACCGTCTCGTCGAAGATCCAGCTCGTCGGCTCGCCCGTCTACGTCGACGCCAGCGAGGACCTCACGGCCCACTACGGATCGGCGACGGCCCCGGCGTACTTCGAGATCCCGCTCGGCACACCACCGCCGGCCAAGCTCCCGACGACGCACGTCATCAACGACACCGCCCCGCTTCTCATCAGCTCCACCAAGATCGGCCGCAAGGCCGCCGAGCCGACCCTCGGCGTGACCAAGCAAGGCAACGCCTTCGTCACAGCCGCGGACTTCGACGGCCTCTCGCCGGCCACCCCCCGCACCCTCATCTACTCCTCGAGCGACGGCGACAAGAGCTGGCACAACGTGTCACCGCTCGTCGCCGGGCAGCCCACGCCCCCCACCACCGCTGACCCCTACCTCTACGTCGACCCCGACACCGGTCGCATCTTCAACGACGACCTCACCGCCGCCTGCTCCTTCCTGCAGTGGAGCGACGACGAGGGCAAGACCTGGCAGGCCGGCAACCCGCTCGCCTGCGAGTCCCCCGTGGACGACCACCAGACGGTCGTCACCGGCAAGCCGATCGGAGGCCTCACCACCACCGGCTATCCGAAGATCGTCTACTACTGCGTGAACAAGGTGGCCGACGTGCAGTGCGCCCGGAGCCTCGACGGCGGGCGCACCTTCCTGTTCACGGGCTCCTACCCGTTCCTCGGTGTCGACGCCGGGAGCGCGGAGGGCGGCGGCGGACTGCAGGTCTGCGGCAGCCTGCACGGCCACATCATCACCGACCCTGACGGCCGGCTGTTCCTGCCCAAGGGCCACTGCGGCAACGCCTGGGTCGCGATCTCCGCGGACGGCGGCAGCACGTGGACGGACGTCCGCGTGAACAAGATGCCGGTGGCCAGCCATCAGACCTCGATCGCCTCCGACTCGGCCGGCAACCTCTACTACGTGTGGTTCGGTGCCGACGACCTGCTCCCCTACCTGTCGGTGTCCCGCGACCACGGCATGCACTGGGGCCCGGCCTACCTCGTCGCCCCTCCGGGTGTCGCCGCCGTGAACTACCCGAGCATCGACGCCCAGGACCCAGGCCACATCGCGATCTCGTTCCCGGGTAGCACGGCGCGTGAGGCCACCGCCGCGCGGCCCTGGAACTACTACGTCGAGGTCAGCACCAACGCGCTCGCACACCCCCCGGTGTTCCACTCCTCGACGATCCAGACGCCGAAGGACCCGATCCACCGCGGCCCCTGCCTGGACCGCTGCGCCGGCATGTACGACTTCATCGACGTCGTGATCGCTCCCAAGAGCAAGGCGCTCTGGGCAGCGGCCGTCGACACCTGCACCTCCGTCAAGTGCATCGCCGCGACGGGGCCGACGCTCAAGTCGGGAGAGGGTGCCGATGACGCGCAGGGGATCGTCGTCCGGCAGCTCGGCGGTGCCGGCCTCGGCGGACTCGGCGAGACCGGGCCCGGGCCTGTCGTGACACCGCCCGGCACGAACCCGGTCACGACCACGTCGGAGGGACACCTCGCCGCGACCGGTCTCGGCGCGGGGCTCCCGCTGCTGGCAGGCTTCCTGCTCGCCCTGGGACTCCTGCTCCGCCGCCGCCCTGTCTAGGAGACCGGTCTTAGGCTGAGCGGCATGGCCAAGGTGCGCGCCCCTGAGCTGTCCGGACGCGGTTGGATCGGCTCCGACCCGCTGACGCTGGCCGACCTCCGCGGGCGCTTCGTGCTGGCGGACTTCTGGACCTTCTGCTGCGTCAACTGCCTGCACGTGCTCGAGGAGCTCCGGCCATTGGAGGAGCGCTTCGCCGACGTCCTGACCGTCGTAGGGGTGCACTCCCCGAAGTTCGCGCACGAGGCTGTGCACGCGAGCGTCGTCGCGGCTGTCGAGCGGTACGAGGTCCACCACCCGGTGCTCGACGACCCCGACCTGACGATGTGGAAGCAGTACGCCGTGAAGGCGTGGCCGACCCTCGTGCTCATCGACCCCGAGGGCTACGTGGTCCACGTCGCCTCGGGAGAGGGCCACGTCGAGGGCATCGCTCGGCTCCTCGAGGAGCTGGTCGCGGAGCACGAGGCGAAGGGGACGCTGCGACGCGGCGACGCGCCGTACGTCGTTGCTCCTCCGCGCCCGTCCCCGCTGCTGTTCCCCGGTAAGGCGCTGCGGCTGCCCGACGGCGGTCTGCTCGTCAGCGACTCCGCACACCACTCACTGGTCGTCCTGGACGACGACCTCCTGGTCGTACGTCGGATCGGCACCGGCAGCCGGGGGCGGCAGGACGGCACGCGGCCGAGCTTCGCCGAACCGCAGGGCATGGCGCTGCTGGACAGTGGCCACGTGCTCGTTGCCGACACCGGCAACCACCTGCTGCGCGCACTCGACCTCACGACGGGACGGGTCGAGACGGTCGCCGGCACCGGTCAGGTCTGGCGGCCGGGCGACCCCGCGACAGGGCCGGCGCTGGAGACGAACCTGTCGACGCCCTGGGACCTCGCCGTCTGGGACGGCCAGGTGGTGGTGGCCATGGCGGGCACGCACCAGCTGTGGGTGTTTGACGGTGACACCGTGTCGGTGCTCGCGGGCACGACCGGGGAGGGCCTGCGGGACGGCGCCGCGCTCGTCGCGTACCTCGCCCAGCCCAGCGGGCTCGCCGCCGGCACCGACCGGCTGTGGTTCGCCGACTCCGAGACCAGCGCACTGCGGTGGTATGCCGATGGCGAGGTCGGGACAGCGGTCGGTGCCGGGCTGTTCGACTTCGGCCACAGGGACGGGCCAGCCTCCGAGGCGCTCCTGCAGCACCCGCTCGGGGTGACCGTGCTGCCGGACGGGAGCGTCGCCGTGTCGGACACCTACAACGGAGCGGTACGCCGCTACGACCCCGCGACCCGGACGGTGAGCACTCTGCTGACCGGGCTGGCCGAGCCGAGCGACGCTGTGGTCGAAGGCGAGCACCTGCTGGTCGTCGAGTCGGCCGCGCACCAGGTGACGCGGGTGCGGCTCCCGGACGAGGTGCTCGTCATCGACGGCGCCGCGCAGCGGACGCACCGCCCCGTCATTGAGCTCGCGCCGGGCGAGCTCGCCTTGAACGTGGTCTTCACGCCGCCGCCGGGTCAGAAGCTCGACGAGTCCTTCGGGCCGGCGACACGCCTGACCGTGTCGGCCAGTCCGCCGGAGCTGTTGGTCGAGGGCGCGGGCGCGACGACAGCGCTGCAGCGCCGGCTCGTCCTGGCGGGAGTCGAGGGCGTCCTGCACGTCTCCGCCTCAGCCGCGAGCTGCGACGTCGAGGCGGAGCACGCCGCCTGTCATGTGACCCAGCAGGACTGGGGCGTCCCGGTCCGGCTGGTCGAGAGCGCACCGACCGCACTGGATCTGGTCCTGAACGGCGTGTGACGGCTGGACGCGCGGTGCCCCTGATCCGAAAGGACTAGGCCGAACCCTTCGCCTGTGCCGTGTCCTCTCTGCGAGATGTCCGCAAAAGTGCAGAGACATACTGGATTCAGGGAGCCGACGTGCCCAAGGTGGTCCGCGTGCGTCGTCGCTGTCATGACGACGAGGGCACCATCGCGGTCATGGCTGCCGTCATCATCCCGGTGGTCCTGCTCGTCATCGCGCTCGCGCTGGCCAGTCTGGTGTGGGGCACCAGCGAGACCGAGACGCAGCGCGCCTCCGACCAGGCGGCGCTGCAGGCTGCTGCCTCGGCCTTGCTCGTCCCGAGCGCCGGTGTCGCGGTGGCCCCTGTCTTCCCGACGCTGAACAGCGTCATCCCGTCCACGCTGACCACTGGCGTACCCGGCCTGTTGTCGGTGACCACATCGCTGTCGCAGAACGCCACGAGCTGCAAGACGGTCGGCAACGTCTACACCTCGGTGAAACCGCTGACCGACCTGGTCAACGTGCTCACGGCGCCGCTGCTGGGGCTCCCTACCACCGCGGCGGTCACGGCGGCCCTCAACAGCCTCAACCCGTCGTTGGCGGCAGCGCTGAAGAACCCGTCAGCCGCCGCCTGCACGAACATCGTCGTTGTCCCCGACTCGGTGCTGACCACCCGCGCGGCGGCCTGCAACGTCGCGGCGGCCGCGATGGCGGAGGCGAACGCCCCCTGGTCCAACCACTTCTTCGGCGGCACCGGCTCGGCCGTGCCGGACTGCGACACGAATGGCCGCGTCACCGTCAGCCTCTCCGACGACCAGAACAACCTGCTCGACCTCGGTGGCACCAGCGTCACCAACCCGTTGCCGGTGGGCAGCCAGCTGGGCAACGGCACGTCGATCAGCGCGACGTCGGTCTACAACGCCGTGCAGACGCAGCTCGGACGACTCGGCGTGCGGCTCCGGACCACGCTGCCCAACTCCCTGTGCCCGAAGGTGACGGTCGCGGTCGACCAGCCCGTGAAGGGCCCCATCTACGACAAGATCGCGACACCCAACGGCCGCTCGACGGCCGAACGGGTCGTGAAGAACGTCGTCATCGTGCCTGTCTTCAACGGCGCGAGCATCCTCACCCCCAGCGCCCAGGTTTCGGGCAGCATCAGCCCCGCCGCCGACCTCAACGCCGACGTGCTCGCTCCACTGCAGGTGTCCCTCATCGGTGCGCTCGACGCGGTCGACGCCACCATCAACCAGCAGCTCGGGAGCACCAACACGGTGGTCTCGGGAGCCACCGGAGCCCAGGTCGGTCAGCTCGACCTGCTCCGCTGCCTGCGCGACACCGTGGCCAACCTCTACAACCCGCCGACCAGCGGTGGGTCCGCGCCCACGTCGCAGCAGCTCACGGCCACCATGACGCAGACGCTCTCGGACGCCGCGCTGACCGGCGACCCCGTGCAGATCGTCCAGGTAGGGGTCCGCAACTGCAGCGGAGCGACCACCGCGCTGGACATCTACGGCGGCTGCCTCGCGCCCGCTCTCGGGACGGTGACCGGCTCGTCCACGGGCCTCTACGACGTGCCCTTCCTCGATGTCACTCCGGCCATCGTCAAGAGCGTTGGCGGCAACGACTTCCAGGCGGTCCCCGTGGCGGCCACGCAGGCCGACGGAGCCTTCCGCTCCGTGCTGGTCCGCGGTTCCACCGACTCCAGGTTCCTGCCATGAGGACCCGGCGTCGCCGCGGCGAGGACGGCGTGAGCACCGTCGAGTTCGCGCTCGTGTTCCCGCTGTTCATGCTGCTCGTCGGGATCGGGGTCTACTTCGCGTGGATCTACTACGTCCAGTCCCAGGTCGACAGCGCGGCCGACCGCGCAGCCCGCTACGCCGCCGTCGGCTACACCACGACGACGCCGGTCACGAAAAACATCGACCAGAACGGCAACGTCAGCAAGGCCGGCGTCACGCTCGGTGTGGGCCTCACGATCGTCGGTGCCTATCAGACGACCGAGACGACAACCACCTACCACTACTGCGTTGGCAAGGTGGTCGACAAGGTCAACGCCGACCTCGCCTCCGGCAGCGTGACGTCGAACGACGTCGAGCTCAGCGACGGCGCGGGCGTGCTCGCCCCGACGGCGGCCTGCACGAAGCCGCAGGGCTACGTCAGGGTCAAGGTCTCGAAGAACTTCACGAACCCCTTCAGCTATCTCCTCGCTCCCTTCACGGGCGCGACGTCCGACCTCACGGTCACGGGTACGGGCCGCGCGCGCGTGGAGGCGGAGTGAGGCGCGAGCTGGGCGCCGGGGGCGACGAGGGAATCGCGGCGCTCGAGATGGGGATCATCTCGACGCTGCTCCTGCTGCTCGCCTTCGCGGCTCTCCCGCTGTTCGCGATGATGCACGGCTACCAGAAGGTCAACGGCGCGTCGGCGGACACCCTGCGCTACGCGACCTCCGTCGACGCGAACCCCCACGTCGTCCGTACGAATGCGGACGGTACCCAGGTCATCAGCCGACGCCCCACCCGCAACGACATCACGCGGTTCGCGCAGGCAGCCGCCAACGACTCGGCCCTCGTCGTGACGGTCACCGTCTACCAGGGCACCGGTACGACGACGCGTGCCGCCGCCGCCGGCGACGACCCGATCGAGGCGCTCAGCGGGGACACGGTGACCGTGACGGTGTCCAAGGATGTCGACCTGAGCCTGCTCGGAGCCGTCGCGAACGCCGCCGCCGGCCTCGTCGGTCAAGGCGACGTCGCCCCGCACGGCATCCAGACCATGACCTCGACCGCTACCGCACGCGAAGAGTGAGCATGCACGTGTCCAGGAAAGGGACCGATCGATGAACAGGAAGTTCAACCCCATCATCGCCGTGGGAGCAGCGCTGCTCCTCATCGGAGTCGTGGTGCTCGCTGTCCTCGCCGCTCGCGGGAACACCACGACGGCCGGCAAGGTCAAGGCGCTCGTCGCCTCGGCGGACGTCCCTGCGGGGACACCGGCGGGCGCGGCCCACCTCGAGGTGCAGGACGTGACGGCCGGCAGCGTTCCGTCCGGTGCGCCGCGCGATCTCAG
>JAWWOJ010000011.1:0-2562 GCA_033851885.1 Frankiales bacterium
TGAGAGGGTCGCATTTCGTCCCCACCCCAATCGAGCGGAGCGATTAATGAACGACGGTCTCACCACCACCAAGGCCGGCCTGCGCAGGACGGGCATCGCCTTGGCTGTCGCCGCGGCGCTTGGTGCCGCGGCCATCTCGGGCTGCGGCAGCAACACCAGCAGCATCGAAAGCAGTGCCAAGGAACAGATCGAAGCAGGTACCAAGCAGGCCGAAGAAGGTCTCCAAGAAGGGACGAAGGAAGCCGAAAAGGCGGTTGAAGCGGCGAAGGGCGAAGTCAGCGGCAAGGGCAGCAAGCAGTTCAAGGAAGGGCTGACGAAGGCTGAAGAAGGGATCAAGCAGGGCAAAGCGCAGGGTGAAAAGGAGCTCGAAGAAGCGAAGAAGCAGATCGAAGAAGCGACCGAATAGTTCGTCGACGCGAGGAGAAACAATGGGATTCCTGGACAAGCTAAAAGGGACCGCCAAGCAGGCCGTCAATCCCGGCGGGCAGATGAAGGAACGCGACAAGATCACCAAGATCAACGCCTCGGGTGTGGACGCCACCGCCACGGTCGACTCGATGCAGGAGGTGGGTTCGCAGATCGGCGGTGGTCACCAGATCGACTTCGAGCTCACCGTCCACCCGGCCGGCGGCGCCGACTACAAGGTCGTCACGAGTCAGTCGATGCACGAGCAGTCCCTGGCCGGGGTCGAGCAAGGTGCGACCATCCAGGTGAAAGTCGATCCCGACGACCCCCAGTCACTGCTCGTCTGGGGAGCGGCGGCCTGAGCCCGATGTTCGGACGCGACTGGGAGCCCGCCACGGCGAAGGTCGTCGCCAAGCGCTACCACGAGTCATCGGGCACCTCGGGGACCTGGGAGTTCCTGGTCGACGTGACGGTGGGCGAAAGCCCACCGTTTCGCACCAGCCTGAAGCAGCCGCCGTTGATGTCACGGATGCTCGAGCTCGACGAAGGAGCCACGGTCCCGGTCCTGGCCGACTTGCGCCGGCAGAAGGCCAAGTTCGATCACGATCAGGTGAAGTCGCTGGGGCGCGAGGTGCCATTCCAGAAGGACCGCTTCGAGGAAGCGAGCAAGCAGCCCCCGGGTACCGTGCCGCCGCCCAATCCGAACAGCATCGAGTCGCCCCCATCTGACGGATAGGCCGCCTGAGGTCGGTCAGCTCGGCTCAGGATCGAGCGGGACGACGATTCCGTCGCGAGCGCTGAGTCGCGCCGCCTCGAGGATCCGCAGCACTTTTATCGCCTCCTCCGGCTCGACCGGGAGAGGGCCGTCGGCGGTGAGTGCGTCGCGGAGCAGCACATAGAAGCGCGGCCAGTCTCCCGGCTCGGGGATGACCACCTGCCTTCGGTCGTCGCCAACGAGATGCGGATATTCAGATTCCGCCGGGCGTCCCCAATCGGGGTCGCTCGGCCGCCGGCCATCGCGTAGCGCGTCCTCCTGCGGGTCGAGGCCGGCGACGAGGAATCCGGCCTCGCTGCCCTGCACCCGCAGCCGCGGCCCCGGCACGGCCGCCACCGCGGAGGCCCACAGATGGCTGATCGTGCCGCCGGGATGGCGGAGCGCGATGAAGACGTCGTCGTCGCCGGGAGTCCCGCGCCGTGAGGAGACCTCGGCGTAGACCTCGGACGGTTGGCCGAAGAGGGCGGCCGCCTGGTCGACGAGATGGGTGCCGAGATCGAGCAGGACGCCGCCGCCGCGCTCGGAGGAGAGGGCCTCGCGCCACCGATCGGGCGAGGGCGCAGGCCGCCACCGCTCGAAGCGGGACTCGTAGCGGTTGACCGTGCCGATCACACCGTCAGCCAGCAGCCGGCGCAGCGTCAGCTGGTCGGTGTCCCAGCGTCGATTGTGGAAGACGCTGATCGGGACACTGGCGAGCCTGGCGTGATCGACGAGCGCTTGCGCCTCCGCCGCGGTGCTGGCGAGTGGCTTGTCGACGACGACCGGGATGCCGCGGTCGATCGCCGCCCGGGCCACCTCGACGTGTGCCGAGTTGGGCGCCGCCACCACGACCAGGTCAGGGTTGTCGTCGAGCGCCTCCGCCAGGCCCGCGACGACCCGCACCCCCGGATGTTCGGCCTCGGCCGCGTGTCGGCGACCTTGGTCGGAGGTGACCACGGCGGCCACCGAGAGGCCGGGCGTGGCGGCGATCAGCGGGGCATGGAAGTACCGACCCGACAGGCCATAGCCAACGATCGCGACGCGGAGCCCGGGCACAGACTCCTTATAGCGTGCGATGGCCGGCGGGCGGTCGGCCGCGAAGGTCGCCAAGGGCTCGGGGCCTCAAGGTCGACCGGGAGCCGGGGTTTCCTCTTCTCACGGCCGCTGCGGGCGGCGGCGGTCGACGCGCTGTTGGCCGCCGGCGCCGCAGAGCGATGACGGGGAGCTCATCGGTAAAGTCTGAGCGGCTGGAGGTCGAAGAGATGGGTGTGAACCCGGACTTCACCGTTCGCTCGCGCGAGAGCAAGCTCCTGGCGGCACGCAGCGGCGCCCTGATCTACGCCGGCGCCGGCCTGCTCAGCCTGATCGAGTCGCGGATTCCTGGCGGCCCGCACCTCTCTCCC
>JAWWOJ010000021.1:0-3274 GCA_033851885.1 Frankiales bacterium
TGCACCCTCAACGGTGACGGGGTGCCGGCGAGCACGTCGCCGACGACCGGGAGCACCACCGGCGCGTGAGCGACGTCCGGTGAGCGGATGGCATAGCCGTCGACCGCTGCCACGCCGTGCGCCGGGACAGGAACCGTCGCCGCCACGTCCTCGGCGAGCACGCAGCCGTGTGCGTCGAGCAGCCCGACCTCGAGCGACTGCAGGGGATGGACGACCGAGAGGATCTCGGCGAGGTGCTCGTCGACGGACCTCACTGCTGCGGCAGCCACTCGCGCAGCCAGGCGAGCAGCGGCGGTCCGAGGTCCTCGCGCTCGCTGGCCAGTCGCACCACCGTCTTGAGGTAGTCGAGCCGGTCGCCCGTGTCATAGCGGCGGCCGCGGAAGACCACACCGTGGACGGGCTCCATCGCGATGAGCGTCTGCAGGGCGTCGGTCAGCTGGATCTCCCCGCCTCGCCCGGGCGGCGTCTCCCGGAGCACCGAGAAGACCGTCGGCGAGAGCACGTACCGACCGATGACCGCGAGATCGCTCGGCGCCTCGTCGACCGGCGGCTTCTCGACGAGCGCGTTGATCTTCACGACGTCGCCGTCGCCGGTGACGGCGGCGCACCCGTACAGCGAGATCTGGTCGTGCGGCACCTGCATGAGGGCCACGACCGATCCGCCCTCGCGCTGCTGTACCTCGACCATCTGTCGCAGCAGCGGGTCGCGCGGGTCGATGAGGTCGTCGCCGAGGAGGACGGCGAAGGGCTCGTTGCCGACGTGCTCGGCGGCGACGAGGACGGCGTGCCCGAGACCCTTCGGATCGCCCTGGCGGACGTAGTGGACGTCACCGAGGTGGGTCGACTCCTGCACCTTCCTGAGCTTGTCGGTGTCGCCCTTGGCTTCCAGGGTGGCCTCGAGCTCCCACACCCGGTCGAAGTGGTCCTCGAGCGCACGCTTGCTGCGTCCGGTGACCATGAGGACGTCGGTGAGGCCGGCCGCGACCGCCTCCTCCACGACGAACTGGATCGCGGGGGTGTCGACGACCGGGAGCATCTCTTTGGGGACGGCTTTCGTCGCCGGCAGGAAGCGTGTGCCGAGGCCCGCAGCGGGGATGACGGCCTTGCGGATCGGCATGCCACCAACCTAGTAGGGGACCTCGCTGCCGTTCGCGATCCGCCAGGTGTCCCGGCCGGCGTGCTTCGCGGCGTACAGGGCCTTGTCGGCCTCCGCCAGCAGCGCGCTCGCCGACAGCGCGTGGGCCGGGAACACCGCTCCTCCGGCGCTGACCGTGAGGTGGACCGGGGGCACCCCGGGCTGACCGAACGGCCTGCGACGCACGGCGACGCAGATCCGCTCGGCGAGCTGCCCGGCACCGTCCGCGTCGGTCTCGGGCAGGATCACGACGATCTCCTCCCCGCCGTAGCGGGCCACCGTGTCGACGTCGCGGACCTCGGCGCGGATCCGGCCGGCCAGCTCGACGAGAACCGCGTCGCCCCGCTGGTGGCCGAAACTGTCGTTGACGCCCTTGAAGTGGTCGAGGTCGAGCATGAGCAGCGCGAGCGGCCGGGAGAACCGGGCGGCCCTCTCGATCTCCTTCGCCACCGTCATCGTGAAGTAGCGGTAGTTCCAGAGTCCCGTCAGGCCGTCCGTGATGGACAGCCGCTGGGCCTCCTCGTGCAGCAGCACGTTGTCGACCGCGACGGTCGCCTGGCTCGCGAAGGTACGGATGGTCGCGAGGTCGATGTCGTCGAACGCGGCTGTGCCGAACAGGTCCAGTACGCCGATCACGGTGCCGCTGGACTTCAGGGGCACGGCGATCACATGGGCCCCGTCGAGCTCGCCCTCGCTGCCCTCCTCGACGATCCCCTTGACGGCGTCGCCTGTGAGAGCGACCCGTCCGCTGATGCCCTCGCCGACCTTGATCCGTAGGTCGAGAGGGACGTCGAGGCCCTTGGACGCGGCCATGACGAGGTCGTCGCGCGACGGTGTGAGCAGCAGCACCATGCCGGAGGTCGCGCTGGTCGAGGCGACCGCCGACTCGAGGACGACGTTCAGGATGCGGTCGAGGTCGTGGGTGCTGGACAGTGTGTCGCCGAGTCGGGCGAGACCCGACTGCAGCTCGTCACGACTGGCCTCGAGCTGACCGACGTAGGACCTGAGCTCGTCGGTCATGACATTGAACGCCGTGGCCAGCCGACCGACCTCGTCCTTGGAGGTCACCTCGATCGCCGTCGACAGGTCACCGCTCGCGATGCGCGCGGCGGCGTCGCCGAGCTGCTCCAGCGGTCGCGTCGTCGCCCGAGCCGACAGGACCGCGATCACGACGGCCAGGGCGATGGCGAGGAGCAGGACGAGGGTGGCGTCGAGCAGGATGCCCGGTCCGTGCGCCGCCGGAAGCAGCACGACGACCCCGAAGGGCTGCCCCGTGGACGGCGGGGTGAAGCCGGTGACCCAGCCCTGTTGCACCGGCCGCGTCGATGATGCCGCGCGCACGACTGCCGACGGGACCATGCTGGTGCCGGCGACGACAGCGCCGGTGGCATCGACGAGGACGACGTCGCCGTCGCCGACCGCGGCACGGACCGCGTCGAGCAGGGAGCCCGACACCAGGAAGGCGGCGACCGCCTGTCCCGCCGGCCTGCCGGAGGCGGTCGTCAGCGGCAGGACCGCCGACAGGAACGAGCCGCTGCGGTTGGCCCGGGAGCAGTCGGTGGGCGAGGCCGGCAGCGATCCCGACGTCGCGACCACCCGGCCTCCGGGGTCGGTCACCTGCACCCCGTCCGCGAGACCCCGGTCGACGAGCGACGAGATCGCCTGGCTGCCACCCGCGCGCGTCGTCGACGTCACCGCCCGGCCGGCCGCCTCGGCGGTGGCGCGGGCCCGGTCGCAGTAGTCGCGGAGCACCTGGGCGACGAGCCGGCTGGAGTCCAGAGCACCGTCACGCTGGGCCGCCTGCACCTCACGCGGGAGCGCCCGGGAGACGATCGCCGCGCCGACCACCAACGGCACGACGACGACGAGCACGAAGGCGATCGTCAGTCGCCAGCGCAGCGTCACCCGTGCCCCCTCCTGTGCCAGCGGCCTGCCATCCTCCCACGGTGGAGACAAAGGCCGCGCTGCGTCGACAGGCTCAGACCCGCCGCCTCGGCGTGGCGCCTCCCCTGCTCGACGACGTCCTCGCGGAGCTCCTCGTCGGCGCGCGGCGCGTGGCCGCGTACCTCCCTGTGGGAACGGAACCGCGCCTCACGGTCCGGCTGGGCTGGCTGCTCCCGGTGGTCACCGCGGACTGGG
>JAWWOJ010000082.1:0-5125 GCA_033851885.1 Frankiales bacterium
CGCGAGCGCCCGACGCCGGGGGCACTGATCGGCGAAGGCGCTGATCCGGATGGTCAGCGGCCGGTAGTCGCCGCTGGGCTGCCGGTAGCGCCCTCGTCGCGTGTAGCCGTCGAGCTTCCCCTCGGCCAGCAGCGCCAGCGACTGGGCAGCGACCTCAGGGTCGAAGACGTAGTCCAGCAGCCGCATCGACAGCAGCTCGGCCCGGGGCCGCCCGGCGAACTGCACCGCGGCGTCGCTCACCTCGGTGATGAGGCTGTCGGGCAGCTGGATCACGAACACCGGGAAGGGTGAGGTGCGCACCAGGGCTTCCAGGTTGCGGTCCTCGTCAGTGACCGCTCGAAGGTCGCGCTCGACAGACGTCATGGCATCCCCCCACACGACAACAGTCCCACCACGGGCCTGGCTTGCCTAGGAAGGTCGGTAGAGCAGCCGGGCGACGGTAGAAGGGTGCCAACGCCGGCCCGCGTTCGACGGCCCATGCGACCTGTTGAGGCTGGCCGCGATCGTGTGCAGGGAGGCACCCGCCTCGTGCAGCTGCCGCGCCGCCTCCAACACCCCGGGGTCGACGCTCGGGAGGTGCCGGCTCGGCTGCCGCAGCGACGTGACAGGGGGCAGTGCGGTGGCCCAGGGACGCTGCGCGACGAGCGCAGTGGTCTCCTCGGCGGGTACGCCCGGGCTCCACAGGAAGCCTTGCCCGTAGCGGCATCCGAGCGACACCAGCACCGCCGCCTGCTCCTCCCGCTCGATGCCCTCCGCGATGACGTCGACCTTGAGTTTCCCGGCGAGGCTCAGCACGCTCGCGCAGATCGCGGTGTCGTCAGCGCTCGACGGCAGCTCGCGGACGAACTCGCGGTCGATCTTGAGCTTGTGGAACGGCAGCTGGCGCAACTGCAGCATCGAGGAGTAGCCGGTCCCGAAGTCGTCGATCGCCACCCGCACCCCCATGCAGGACAAGGTCGTCAGCACCTCCTGGGCGCGCGCGACGTCAGCGACCACGGCGTTCTCGGTGACCTCCAGGATGAGCGACGCCGGGTCGAGACCCGACTCGTCGAGCGCGCGGCACACGCTCTGTACGAAGTCCGGCGCGGTCAGGTGGGCGGGGGCGACGTTGACAGCTATCGAGAGCGGTCCGCGTGGGCCGGACGGCCAGCTCATCGCGGTCCTGCAGGCCTCGGCGAGCACCCACGCGTCGATGCCTGCCTGGAGGTCGAGTGCCTCGGCGAGCGGCAGGAAGGTGCTCGGAGCGAGCAGCCCCCGCTCGGGATGGCGCCACCGGACCAGCGCCTCGAACCCGGCGACAGCGCCGGTACGGAGCACCACGATGGGCTGGTAGTGGACGACCAGCTGGTTGCCCGCGATGGCTGCGGCCAGCTCGCCGGCGAGGGCCCGGTGTTCGGTCACCAGCTCGCGAGCGGTGTCCTCCAGCACGTGCAGCCGGCCGCGGCCGAGCTCCTTCGCCCGGGCGGTGGCCGCGGCCGCGGCCGAGACGAGCGCCTCCGCCGTCTCGGCGGGGCCATGGGCCATCCCGACGCAGGCCGAGTAGTGGACGTCGGGTCGCCCGTCTCGGGTGAGGTCCGCGTTGACGGCCGCGGCGACGTGCTCCGCCAGGGCGGCCGCCTGGTCAACGTCGCCGGCGTTCGTCAGCAGGATGGCGAACTCGTCCCCGGCATAGCGAGCCACCGTGTCGCTCGGCCTGACCAGCGCGCAGAGGGTGTTGGCGATGGCGCACAGCACCTCGTCGCCGGTCCCGTGCCCGAACACGTCGTTCACCGCTGCCAGCCGGTCGACGTTGACGAGCAGCAGCGCGTAGTTGACGCCGCCGGCGAGCTCTGCCTCGATCGCCTGCTCGATGCGGTCCATCAGCAGTGCGTGGTTGGGCAGCCGCGTCAGCGGGTCCTCCAACGCGGTCCGCAGCAGCGTGGTCTCGAGGTCGTGCCGCTCGGTGACGTCGCGCAGGTTCACGACCAGCCCGTTGACGTACGGGTCGGACAGCAGGTTCACGACGCGCTGCTCGACGCGACGCCAGGCGCCCGCCGCGTCCTGCAGGCGGTGCTCGACCAGAAACTCGCGGCCGCCCTCCGCGATCAGGCGCCGCATCACGGCGGCCACCCGCTGGACGTCCTCGGGATGTGCCAGCGACGGCAGCGACCGGCCGGTCAGCTCATGCTCCGCGTAGCCGAGCAGCTTCGTCAGGGCCGGGCTCGCGTACTCGACGGTCAGCTCACGGTCGACGATCAGCGCGACGTCGCTGGCGTTCTGCGAGAGCGACCGCCATCGTCCTTCGGCGCGTTCGGCCGCGCGCTGGGCGGTCTTCAGACCGGTGATGTCCTGCAGGCAGACCGAGATCTCGTCGACCTCGCCGTCGGCCCGCACTCCGGCAACGGAGATCAGGGCGTCGATCCACGTGCCGTCCTGCCGCAGCAGCCGACGCTCGAACTGGAGGTGGTCGCTCTGGCCGGTGAGCAGCTCCTGCAGCGTCCGCTCGTCGTCGCCTCGATCCTCCTCGGGCACCCGGGACAGCAGCGGCTGGCCCTCGACCTCCTCGCGGGTGCGCCCGAAGAGGGTCGCGGCTGCCGGGTTGATCGCCGTGATGCGCCCGTCGCGGGCGATGAGAGCCTGGGCGACACCGGACTGCTCGAAGAGCCGCAGGAACCGGTCGTCTGGCTGTGGGGAAACAGTCATGATGCAACCGTCACCCCGCACTGCTCCCCGCGACCTAGGCACAATCTCCCTGATTGCTCAGGCCACCTCGGGCGCTGGGCCTCGGAGGTCTTGCTTGCTCGACGCCAACCCGAAGTGCGAGTTCTGGCGCGGGACTCGGTGACCTAGGCGGACGCCTCTGTGGTTGTGCTCGTCGCATCACGCCCCGAGGCGCGCCCTGGTCATGCTCGATCGGGCACTCGCTCAGTTGCGCCCAGCCCCGACATGAGGCGGTCGACGAGATGAGACCGCGAGCGGCCGGCAACCGCGTCGTGGCTGCGTCCTGATGAACGGAGCAAGCTCCCTCTGCAGTTGGCCGTCGCTACCCGCCCCTGTCGGGTAACGCTCTTCGACCTCACGAGCGGTATCTACCAGCCTGTTGATCCACGGAGAGTTGAGGCACTCTCGAAGGCCTTAGGCATGGCACAACGCCGCCGTCGATCATGGCGACTCGCTGCCCGCCGAGAACACCTGCAGCAAGTCGGAGGTAACGGGAGCAGCCAGGGACGGTCCGTGCATCCGTCGGCGCGTTCGCGGCGCTGTCGGCCGCTCGGCCCGAGGTGCGCGCCTGCCAGTGCCTCAGACCGCTCGGCGTCGCAGGATCAGCACGGTGCCGGCGGCCAGCAGGAGGGCGAGGATTGCGTAGCCCGAGGCCTCCAGGGTCTGGAAGTGCCAGAACCAGCTGTTCGGCTGGTAGGAGACCCACTGGCTGTAGTGGTGCTGCGCCGTCCAGGCCTCGAACTGGTCCGGGGTCGGGATCCTGCCGCCGTTTCCGACGATGGCCTGCTGGAAGACATCGTCGTTGCTGACGTGGCGGCCGCTGGGGTCCTGGATCCAGCTGTGGAGCACGTTGGCGTTGAAGGGTACGTGGCTGCTCGCGATGGCCCCTTTGCCCGGGTGGCCGATGGTGGTGATCGGTGTCTGGATCAGTGGCCGCAGGTAGATCATCGACGGCACTGCGACGGCGAACCAGGCGGCAGCGGTCGCGGCCATCGCAGGCACGCTGCGTCGGATCAGCAGGCCGAGCAGTGCGCCGAGGGTGAAGCCGAACAAGGTGCGGGCGCTGAAGACCAGCCCCGAGATTTCGTAGGCGCCGTTGGCAGACATCCGGCCATTGATGGCGTCGAACGGCCGGTACCACCAGCTGAACAGCACGGAGAACGCTGCCGTCATAGCGGCGAGCAGCACCGCGAGAATGACGAGCTTGGTGACGATCCACTGGACCCGGCTGCGGCCTTGGGTCCATGCGAACCGGAAGGTTCCGGACTCCAGCTCCCGTGCCACCAGAGGGGCTCCGATGAACACCCCGATCAGGCCCGGCAGGATCAGCAGAAAGTGCGGCAGTTGATCTGCGAGGAGCTGGTAGTCCTGCTGGAAGGCGCTGAGCTGGGTCTGACAGCTGGGGCCGTCCAGCGTGCCGCAGGTGTCCAGGCCCAGGCGGGTGTAGGCGTGGTGCATGGCCAGCCCGTTGATCAGCATCAGCAGGCCGAGGCCGCCGAGGGCCATGAACACCCCCGCCAGGGCGATTCGGTGCTGACGCCACGTCACCCACGTCAGGCCATGGATCGGGCGAACGCCCCTCGAGGATCGTCGCGCGCTGAGAGTGGTCGCGGTCATGCCGTCACCGCCGCCTTCGAGGGGTTGCCGTCGGCTGACTCGGGTCCGGGTAGCGCGCTCGCCTCGGGCGAGCGCAGGTAGCTCAGAACGAGCTCTTCCAGGTTGGTCGGTTCGTTCTGCCAGCCGTCAGGCACCGCGGTGTGTTGGGTGGTGCGGACCAGCAGGCGAGCCTGCCGGCCGGCCCGCCGCTCGTGCACGACGGGCAGCGCCGCTGCGACCGCGTCGGCCTGGTCAACCGGTCCGGTGAGCACCCGGTGGGTGGCGAGGAGCTCATCAGTCCCGTCGGCGATCTGCACGCTGCCGTGGGCCAGCAGCACCAGATAGTCGCAGACCCTTTCCAGCTCGGAGAGTACGTGCGAGGACAGCACCACCGAGACGCCGTCGGCGGCGACGGCGTCCATCAGGGTGGACATGAAGTCGTGGCGGGCCAGCGGGTCGAGCTCAGCGACCGGCTCGTCGAGGATCAGCAAACTGGGATGGCGGGCCAGAGCCACGGCCAGTGCGACCTGCGCCTGCTGGCCGCCGGACAGCTTTCCCACCTTGCGGCTCAACGGGATGCCCAGCGCATCGAGCCTGGAGCGGGCGCCGGCTTCGTCCCAGGTATTGGCCAGGCTGGACACGAACCGCAGGGTGTCGGCGACGCTCAGGTAGTTGTACAACGGGGTGTCCTGGGCCACGAAGGCGATGCCGTCGAGCGCGGCCGGCGACCCTGGCGGTTTGCCGTCGAGGACGGCGATGGCGCCCTCGGAGGGGGTTGTGAGACCGACCGTCAGGTTCAACAAGGTGGTCTTGCCGGCGCCGTTCGGTC
>JAWWOJ010000026.1:0-4729 GCA_033851885.1 Frankiales bacterium
TTGGTGGTGTCGTCGTACCGGGCGCGGTCGGTCTGGCTCTGAATCCGTTCCCGTGTGGGCGGATTGCCGCTCGTCATGAGGAAGGGCTTGACGGCCCGGAAGGCGTCGAAGAACGGCTCCATGTCGACGAGCAGGTCCTTCATCGTCGGGAGGCCCTTCAGGGGCTCGACGGTGATCTCGTCGCCCAAGTCCTTGACGAGGACCTTGCAGGCGAGCCGGTTGACCCCGTTGACCCGCATCGCGTCGGAACCGCAGACGCCGTGCGCGCAGGAGCGGCGAAACGTCAGCGAGCCGTCGAGGTACCACTTCACGTGGTGCAGGGCGTCGAGCAGCCGGTCGCCGCTGTCCACGGGGACCTCGAAGGACTGCCAGAACGCGTCCTCGGACAGCTCAGGGTCGTAGCGACGGATCTTCAGCGTGACGAGCGTCATCAGTACGTCCGCTCCCTCGGCTGGTAGCGCGTCTGCACGACCGGCTTGTGGTCCAGGCGGACGTCAGGCCCGTCGTGGTAGGCCATCGTGTGCCGCATGAAGTGGACGTCGTCGCGGGTCGGGAAGTCCTCGCGGAAGTGCCCGCCGCGGGACTCGTGGCGGGCCAGCGCCGAGACGACGAGCACCTGCGCGAGGTCGAGCAGGAAGCCGAGCTCGACGGCCTCGAGCAGCTCGGTGTTGTAGCGCAGCCCCCGGTCGGAGACGCCGACCTTCTCGTACCGCACCTGCAACGCGCGGATGTCGGCCTCGGCCTGCCTCAGCGTCGCGTCGGTCCGGTAGACGGACGCGTGCGCGTCCATGGTCTCCTGCAGCTCGGTGCGGATGGCGGCGACATTCTCCTGGCCGCCGCCGTCGCGCAGCCGCTGCAGCAGGGCCTCGACCTGGCCGGCCGGGTCGTCGGGCAGCTCGACGTGGTGCACCTGGGAGTTGGCGTGGGCCGCGGCCGCCAGGCCGCCCCTGCGGCCGAAGACGTTGATGTCGAGCAACGAGTTGGTGCCGAGCCGGTTGGCGCCGTGGACGGACACGCAGGCGACCTCGCCGGCGGCGAACAGTCCGGGTACCACCTCGGTGTTGTTGCGCAGCACCCGCGCATTGAGGTCGGTGGGGATGCCGCCCATCGCGTAGTGCGCCGTCGGCTGGATCGGGATCGGGTCGGTGTAGGGCTCGATGCCGAGGTAGGTCCGCGCGAACTCCGTGATGTCGGGCAGCTTCGCGTCGAGCTGCTCCGGCGGCAGGTGCGTGAGGTCGAGATAGACGTGGTCCCCCGCCGGCCCGCCGCCTCGGCCGGCGCGGATCTCGGTGTGGATCGCGCGGGCCACCACGTCGCGGGGCGCGAGGTCCTTGAGGGTCGGCGCGTAGCGCTCCATGAACCGCTCGCCGTCGGAGTTGCGCAGGATGCCGCCCTCGCCGCGCGCGCCCTCGGTGAGCAGGATGCCCATCTTCCAGATGCCGGTCGGGTGGAACTGGTAGAACTCCATGTCCTCCAGCGGGATCCCGCGCCGGAAGACGATCCCCATGCCGTCGCCGGTGAGCGTGTGCGCGTTGGACGTGACCTTGAAGACCTTGCCGAAGCCACCGGTGGCGAACAGCACCGACTTCGCCTGGAAGACGTGCAGCTCGCCGGTCGCGAGCTCGTAGGCGACGACGCCCGCCGTGCGGCCGTCGTTCAGGAGCAGGTCGAGGACGTAGAACTCGTTGTAGAACTCGATGCCGTGCTGCACGCACTGCTGGAAGAGCGTCTGCAGGATCAGGTGGCCGGTGCGGTCGGCCGCGAAGCACGAGCGGCGGACCGCGGCCTCGCCGTGGTTGCGGGTGTGACCGCCGAACCGGCGCTGGTCGATCCGGCCCTCCGGGGTGCGGTTGAACGGCAGCCCCATCTTCTCGAGGTCGAGCACGGCGTCGATGGCTTCGCGACACATCACCTCGGCGGCGTCCTGGTCGACGAGGTAGTCGCCGCCCTTGACGGTGTCGAAGGTGTGCCACTCCCAGTTGTCCTCCTCGACGTTGGCGAGGGCGGCGCACATGCCGCCCTGGGCGGCGCCGGTGTGGGAGCGGGTCGGGTAGAGCTTGGTCAGTACGGCGGTGCGCGAGCGCTGCCCGGCCTCCAACGCGGCCCGCATGCCGGCGCCGCCCGCGCCGACGATCACCGTGTCGTACGTGTGGAACTGCACCACTGCGCCTACTTCATGCTCGGGTCGAAGGTGAAGATGACCAGCGTGCCCAGCACCAGGACGAGGAACGCCGAGGTGTAGAGCAGCATCTTCAGCCAGAAGCGCGTGGAGTCGCGGACCGCGTAGTCGTTGATGACCGTGCGCAGGCCGTTGGTGCCGTGCAGCTCGGCGAGCCAGAGCTGCATGAGGTCCCAGGTGCGCCAGAACGGCGACGCCCAGCGGCCGGCGACGAAGCCCCAGTTGACGCGCTGCACGCCCCCGTCGAGGACGTTCATGATCAGCAAATGGCCGAGGACCAGGACGACGAGCAGCAGGCCACTCAGCCGCATGAAGATCCAGCTGTACATCTCGAAGCTGGTGCGGGAGCGGGCCCGCGACCGAGGCGCCTCGATCACGGTCACGAGCCGAAGACCTGCCGGAACGTGTGCGCCAGGACGGGTTGCGCGGCACCCGCCATCAGCAGCAACCACAGGGTCAGGACCGCGTAGGTCAGCTGCTTCTGGTACCTCGGGCCCTTCTCCCAGAAGTCGATCGCCATGATCCGCACGCCGTTCAGCGCGTGGTAGAGCACTGCCGCGATGAGGCCGAACTCGAGCAGGTTGACGATCGGCGTCTTGTAGGTGGCGATCACCTTGTCGTAGGTGTCGGGGGACACCCGGACCAGCGCGGTGTCGAGCACGTGCGCGAACAGGAAGAAGAACACCAGCACGCCGGTCACCCGGTGCGCCACCCAGGACCACATGCCCTCCCGGCCGCGGTAGAGCGTCCCAGCCGGGGCCTTTGCCATGCCCCGCAGACTAACGAGCCGGAAACAGGAGGGACTGTGTGACTGGTCACCTCGTGCAACACGGCGGACCCACGCTCAGTACCGTGCCCGTATGACGCGCGAGTCGGAGTCGGGCTTCCCCATCGAGCCGCTCTACACCGAGGTGGCCCCCGGGCTCGACGAGCGGCTCGGCAGGCCCGGCGAGTACCCCTTCACCCGTGGCGTCTACCCGAGCATGTACACCGGCCGCCCGTGGACGATGCGGCAGTACGCCGGGTTCGGCACCGCCCGCGAGAGCAACGAGCGCTACCGGCACCTGGTCGCCCAGGGCACCGGAGGGCTGAGCGTCGCCTTCGACCTGCCGACGCAGATGGGCTACGACTCCGACGACACGATCAGCCACGGCGAGGTCGGCAAGGTCGGCGTGGCGATCGACTCGCTCGAGGACATGCGGGTGCTGTTCGACCAGATCCCGCTGGACAAGGTCTCGACGAGCATGACGATCAACGCGCCGGCGGCTGTGCTGCTGCTGATGTACCAGCTGGTCGCCGAGGAGAACGGGATCCCGGGCTCCGCCATCACCGGCACCATCCAGAACGACGTGCTCAAGGAGTACATCGCCCGCGGGACCTACATCTACCCGCCGGCGCAGTCGCTGCGGCTCATCACCAACATCTTCGAGTACTGCCGCACCGAGATCCCGAAGTGGAACACCATCTCGATCTCCGGCTACCACATGGCCGAGGCCGGTGCGTCGCCCACGCAGGAGATCGCGTTCACCCTCGCCGACGGCATCGAGTACGTCCGGGCAGCCGTCGCCAGCGGCCAGGACGTCGACGACTTCGCTCCCCGCCTCGCCTTCTTCTTCGTAAGCCGCACCACGCTGCTCGAGGAGGTCGCGAAGTTCCGCGCCGCGCGCAGGATCTGGGCCGACGTCATGAAGAACGAGTTCGGCGCCACCGACCCGAAGTCGCAGATGCTGCGGTTCCACACCCAGACGGCGGGGGTCCAGCTGACGGCGCAGCAGCCCGAGGTGAACCTGGTCCGGGTCGCCGTACAAGGCCTGGCGGCGGTGCTCGGTGGTACGCAGTCGCTGCACACGAACTCCTTCGACGAGGCCATCGCACTGCCGACCGTCAAGGCCGCGACGCTCGCGCTGCGCACCCAGCAGGTGCTGGCCTACGAGACGGATGTCACCGCGACGGTGGACCCCTTCGCGGGGTCCTACGTCGTCGAGGCGATGACCGACGAGGTCGAGAAGGGCGCTCGCGAGCTGATGGCCCAGGTCGAGGAGCTCGGGGGCGCCGTGGCCGCCATCGAGAAGGGCTTCCAGAAGAGCGAGATCGAGAAGTCCGCCTACGGCATCGCGCTGGGCATCGACAGCGGCGAGCGCATCGTGGTGGGCCTCAACAAGTTCCAGGCGGCGCAGGAGGAGCGGTATGAGCCGCTGCGCGTCGACCCGCAGATCGAGCAGGACCAGCGGGCGCGGCTCGCCGAGCTGCGGGCCACGCGCGACCAGGCCGCGGTGGACGCCGCGCTGGACGCCATGAAGAAAGCGGCCGTCGGCAACGACCCCCAGACCGACAACGTGCTCTACCCCATGAAGGACGCTCTCAGGGCGCTCGCCACCGTCGGAGAGGTCTGCGGAGCGCTTCGTGAGGTCTGGGGGGTCTACACCCCTCAGGAGTTTTTCTAGACACGGCCGTAGACTCCGTGCTGTCCAGGGGGGACCGTCTCGACGGGGAGGACTCCCCTTGTGCTCGTGATCGCTGTCATAGCCGCTCTCGCGGTGTTCGCGCTCC
>JAWWOJ010000336.1:0-2796 GCA_033851885.1 Frankiales bacterium
GTCGGCGGCGCGCGCAGCCAACGCGGAGCGGGCCGGACCGCTGCCGCTGACACGCCGTCCCTGCACGTCGTACAGGCCGAGCTCGTTCCCCTCCGTGACCGCAGGCAGCCGCACCGCCACGCCGGCCTCCAGCTTGTTGTCCGGCACCGAGGCCGCCCCGCGGACGGCATCGCGCTGCAGACCGGCGACCGCCCTGCTGTCGATGAGGTTGCCGAAGACCACCGCCAGCGGCACTCCCAGCAGCAGGACGGCGACGACGGCGGCCAGAACCACGGCGCGCCGCACCTGCCCCCGCAACGACCGCGCCATGGGCCGCACTGTAAGGAGAACCGGATCAGCGCAAGGCAAACGTCGCGTTGACCTGGCGTTGGCCCTGCGCTGGTGACGGTCTTCCTACGGTCGCCTCATGAAGCGCCTCCTCGTGCCAGCAGTCCTCGGCGTCCTCGCGGCCGGCTGCAGTGGGTCCACCACGCCTCTCGCCGCGCCGTCGTCCACCTCGACCCCGGCCAGTCCGGCATCCGGGAGCGCGGGGCAGACCCCTGTCGCGGCCGAGAGCAACCCGCCCGGCGACATCCCCGACAACGTGGCGTACATCGCGTTCGTCAGCGCCGGCGGGCACTACACGTTCACCCACCCCGAGGGGTGGGCGGCGACCCAACACGGCACCAGCGTCGTGCTGACGGACAAGCTCAACGGCATCAGTGCCGACCTCGGCAACGCGACCGTGCCTCCGACCGTCGCCTCGGCCCGGCAGTCCGACGTCCCGGCACTGCAGAAGGGCCAGGCCGCGTTCGAGCTGCGATCGGTCACGGCCGTCACCGTGCCCGGCGGCACAGGCGTCCGCATCGTCTACCGCCGCAACTCGGCACCGGATGCCGTGACCGGCCGGGAGTACCGCGACGAGGTCCAGCGGTACGAGCTCGTGTCCGGGGGCCACGAGGTCGTGCTCGAGATGTTCGGACCGGTGGGAGCAGACAACGTCGACGCCTACCGGACCATGGTGCAGAGCCTGCGGCTGCGATGAACCCGCTCGACGCAC
The DNA here is from genome assembly GCA_033851885.1 of Frankiales bacterium. Lineage (GTDB taxonomy): Bacteria > Actinomycetota > Actinomycetes > Mycobacteriales > SCTD01 > RYN-111. Next base: position 1,040 of record JAWWOJ010000336.1, read on the forward strand.
GCGGCCTGCACCGGTTCTACCGCCGCGGGGGCAGTGAGGTGCCGGCGCTGCTGGACGTCTCGGTGACCTGCGAGCCCGGCGAGACGCTGGCAGTGACTGGCCCGTCAGGGTCCGGGAAGTCGACGCTGCTGGGCCTGCTCGCCGGCCTCGACGATCCCGACGGCGGTGCCGTGCACGTCGGCGGCGAGCGCATCAGCCACCGCAGCGCGGCACAGGCGGCGCGCATCCGCCGGGCACACGTGGGCGTGCTGACGCAGACCTCGGGGCTGCTCGGTCACCTCACCGTCCGGGACAACGTCCGCTTCGCCGGTTCGCTGTCGGGACGCGACGAGGCCGACGCCCTCCTGGAGATACTGGGTCTGCGCGACGTCGCACGATCACTGCCGCGGACCCTGTCGGGCGGCGAGACGGCCCGGGCCGGACTCGCGGTCGCCCTCGCTGGCGCACCCACCGTGCTCCTTGCCGACGAGCCGACCGGCGAGGTGAGCCGGCCGCAGGAGGACCTCCTGCTCGAAGCGATCGCCGACCTACGTCCTACGGACGGGGCGGTCGTGGTCGTCACGCACTCCTCGCGGGTCGCCGCCTGGGCGGACCGCGTCGTGCATCTCGTCGACGGGCGAGTCGCGTGATCGTGACGGCCGAGGGCGTGACGGTCACGTTCGGCGGCCGCACGGTCCTCGACGAGGTGGACCTGGCGCTGGACGCCGGTGAGACCGGCGCGCTCGTCGGCCGGTCCGGATCAGGCAAGACCACCCTGCTGCTGGTGCTCGCCGGGTTGCTGTCGCCCACCGGCGGCACGGTGCATCGCGAGGTGGGCCCTGAGGGCGTCGCCTACGTCCCCCAGGCGGCGAGCCTGCTCCCTGAGCTGACGGCGCTGCAGAACGCCTCGCTGGGACTGCGGGTACGCGGCGTCGCGCCGGCCGAGGCCGAGAAGGCCGCTGCCGAGCTGCTGCACGCCGTGGGCCTCGACGCGGCCGTCGACGCGCTGCCCGAGGAGCTGTCACGAGGCATGCAGCAGCGTGTGGCACTGGCCCGGGCGCTGGCCACCCGGCCGCGGCTGCTGCTGGCCGACGAACCGACCGGCACGCTCGACCGGGAGACCGGCCGGGTGGTCGTCGACGTCCTTCGTGAGACCTGTGTCGCCCTCGGCACCTCACTGCTGGTCGCCACGCATGACAGCGAGGTGGCCGCTGCCTTCGACCACCGCTGGGAACTGGGTGCCGCATGAGCGTGCGCTACGTCCTGAACGCAATCCTCCGACGCCCGGTCGAGACCCTGGCCGCCGCGGTCGCGGTCGCGGTCACCGTCGCGCTGCTGGCGTCCCTCGGCTCGTTCGTCGACCGCACCAACGGCCGCCTCACAGTGACGGCCGCGGCGCGCGTACCCGTCGACTGGCAGGTCCAGCTGACCCCCAACGGCGACCTGGCCGCGACGACCCACGCGGTCTCAGCCGTACCAGGACTGCAGGGGTTCCGTGAGGTCGACTACCTGCGCGTCCCCGGCCTGGTGTCCACGGGGCCGGCAGGCACCCGCACCACAGGCGCGGCGTTCGTGGTGTCGATGCCCCAGGACTACCCCACGTTCGCCCCCGGCGAGATACGGGCGCTGCTGGGGCCCGGCACCGGAGTCTCGCTGCAGCAGCAGACGGCAGCCAACCTCTCCGCCGGACCGGGGAGTTCGGTGCGCGTCCTCGGGTCGAACCGTTCGGTCATCGTGCGGAGCGTCGTCGACCTCCGGCAGGCGGACTCCTTCTTCCA
>JAWWOJ010000085.1:0-5533 GCA_033851885.1 Frankiales bacterium
CGCGGATCTGCCGATCGAGCACGAGTTCGCCACCTCGCGCCGGCCGGCGATGAGCCTGCGCTGGGTCTACCTGCACATGATCGAGGAGTACGCCCGCCACAACGGCCACGCCGACCTCCTCCGCGAGCGGATCGACGGCGCGACCGGAGACTAGTGGCGGTCGGAGCCCATCACGAAGCTGCGACCCGGAGCGGTGTTCACTCGTACTTCAGGCCGAGCTGACGAAGCACGTCGACCAGCATCGCGGGGGAGTCAGGCGCGTGGTCGCCCGGTGCATAGGTGACGGACGTGAGCTGTCCGTCGTAGGCGAACGATCCCCGCCCCCACACCACCGGCGAGCCGCGGTCGGCGCCGACGTCGATGCCCTGGAACGGTGCCATCGGGAAGAGCAGCGGCAGACCTGCGATGGAAGCGACCTCGGTGCCGTCGGCGTGCAGCGATGCCGACCAGGTGCCGCCGCCCGGGGCGACGAAGCGGGCCTCCACGACCGACGGCGAACCGGCCGGACCTGAACACGAGCGCACCCGGCCGCGGCCGTCGTTGTGCGCGAGCACCAGGGCGCCGTCCTCGACGGAAAGGCAGTAGCCGCCGCCCTGGTCGCCGTGGGCCACCAGCACCCCGGAGCCGGGCGAGGCCAGCCGGACCGTCACCGTGAACGACCGGTTGGCCACGAGCTGCTGGCAGCGCCACCGCTCGAGCGTCGGTGTGCCCGGCAGGATCGTCACGGTCTCGGAGAAGACAGCGGAGCGCTCAGGCCGCAGCATGAACTTCAGCCCGGTCCCCTCGTCCAGCGGGTAGACCTGGTTGTCCCGGGCGGCCTGCTCCCATGCATCGGCCAGCTCCCGAAGCTTCTCCGGGTACTTGTCCGCGACGTCCGTCGTCTCCGTCGGGTCGTTCGCGAGGTCGTAGAGCTCCCACTCCGCGTCCGTGAACGACGTGAACGGCTGGTGCAGCGTGACTGCCTCCCAGCCGTCGCGGTAGAAGCCGCGGTGCCCGACCATCTCGTAGTGCTGCTCACGGTGACCTGTGGGTCCGTCCGCCAGCGTCGCCGCGAACGACGTGCCTGCCATCGGCTTCAGCGGCTTGCCGCTGCGCTCCGTCGGTGCCGGGACGTCGAGCAGGTCGAGCAACGTCGGCAGCACGTCGGTCACGTGCGCGAACTGTCGCCGGAAGCCGTCAGCGGGGACCCCGGGCCCGGCCATCAGCATCGGGACGCTGTGCCCGCCCTGGTGGGTGTTGATCTTGTAGAGCCGGAACGGCGTCCCCGACGCCATCGCCCACCCGCGCGGATAGTGGGGCGTGGTCGTCGGTCCGCCGATCTCGTGCAGGCGCGCGAGGTCCGCCTCGAGGTCGGTCGCACCCAGCAGATGCTGGTAGTACGCCGTCGTGCCCTCCACTTCACCTTCGCGGGACGCGCCGTTGTCGCTCGTGAACAGCACGAGGGTGTTGTCGAGCTCACCCATCGCCTCGAGCGCCGCCATCAGCCGGCCGAGCTGCTGGTCGATGTTGTCGACCATGCCGGCGTACACCGCCATGTACTTCGCGAACAGCTCCTGCTGCTCGGGTGGCAGGGAGTCCCAGGGCAGGACGTCGTTGCCGGGCTCGCTGTTGCGCGGCGGCAGCACTGTGGCCTCCGGCACCACCCCCATCGACTTCTGCCGGGCGAAGCGCTCGGCGCGCAACGCGTCCCAGCCGTCGGCGTAGCGCCCTTCGTAACGTGCGATGTCGGTGGCCTTGGCATGCAGCGGCGCGTGCACGGCGCCGTGTGCGAAGTACAGGAAGAACGGTTTTGACGGGTCGGATGCCTTGACAGACTGCACCATCTCGATCGCCCGGTCCGTGAGGGAGTCGGTCAGGTAGAAGTCCGGCGGGTACTCGTCGACGACGACAGGTGAGTTGTCCTGGAGCAGCCGGTGCGGCTGGTGCAGGTTGGTGAACCCGTCGAGAAAGCCGTAGAACCGCTCGAAGCCGCGCTGGCACGGCCAGGAATGCCGTGGGCCGGCGTCGCTGCAGTCGCTGTCCTTCGCGAGGTGCCACTTGCCGACCATGAGTGTCGCCCAGCCGGCGTCGCGAAGGATCTCGGCCGAGGTCGCGACGTTGTCCGACAGCTCCATCGCATAGCCGGGGAAGCCGGGGTCGGAGTGCGCTACGTGACCGACGCCGACGGCGTGCGGGTTGATGCCGGTCAGCAGGGCGGCCCGCGTCGGAGAGCACATCGGGGTCACGTGGAAGTTCGTGTAGCGCAGGCCACGTGCTGCCAGCGCGTCCACATGCGGCGTCGCGATCTCCGAGCCGTAGCAACCCAGGTCGGCGAACCCGAGGTCGTCGCAGAGCACGACCACCACGTTCGGCTTGCCGGCGGCCGAGGCCCGAGGTGGCCACCACGACTCCGACCCCGCGACCGTGCGTCCGACCTTTCCCTCGAACCCCTCATAAGGCTGTGTCACGCCAGGCAACGTATCCGCAGGCCCGTACAGGAGGCCTGATCAGATGCGCAGCATCGCTGCCGGGTTGAGACGGACTTGGAACGGCAGCCCCACCTCGATGGTCTGGTCACCGATGGCGGCTGCGGTCTCGGCGTACTCGCCGCCGCGCAGCTCAAGGATCACCAACGACGGCACGTCCACGTCGAACAGCCAGTACGACGGGATGCCGCGGGCCGCATACCCCCGCCGCTTCAGGAGGGCATCGCGTCCTGCAGTCGACGGCGAGCGCACTTCGACCGCCAGCAGCGGCACGTCGCCGTTCTCGACCTTCGCGAACTCCTTGCGGACCACGGTCACGTCGGGCTCGAAGTGGGTGGCTTCCGGGTCGTCGACGTTGATGGGCAGTCCAAAGACGTACAGGTCTTCCGGACAAGCCAGCTCGAGTGCGCGGCCGATCTCCGTGCATCCGAGCTGGTGCAACCGCCGTGCCGAGGGACTCACGAGGAGCCATCCGTCGGCCAGCTCGTAGCGTCGCCCGTCCTCAGGGAGGTCTGCGAGATCGGCCAGCGTGTAGCGCCTCTCGAGGTCGATCCCACCGCTCATGGCCCCCATCGTGCGCCTCTCCGCCGGGAGGTGTCCACGTTTCCAGGACCAACCGCCACGTGCGGCCGTCCACAGGCACTAGCGTCGTGCGGGTGTCGACCGCCACCACCCGGAATCTGTCCTACGCGATCTCACGCGGCCGCCTCAACAACGGCCTGCGGGTCGTGATCCTGCCGGACCCGACCAGCCCCGTCGTCGCCGTCGCCGTCTACTACGACGTCGGCATGCGGTCCGAGCCGGAGGGCCGCACCGGCTTCGCGCATCTCTTCGAGCATCTGATGTTCCAGGGCTCGGCCAACCTCAAGAAGACCGACCACTTCACCTACGTGCAGGGCGCCGGCGGCGTCCTCAACGGCTCGACGCACGTCGACTACACCAACTACTACGAGGTGCTCCCGAGCACCGCGACCGAGCTCGCGCTGTTCCTCGAGGCCGACCGGATGCGGTCGGTCGCGCTCACGCAGGACAACCTCGACAACCAGGTCGCGGTCGTCCAGAACGAGATCCGCGTCAACGTCCAGAACCGCCCCTACGGCGGCTTCCCCTGGTTGCAGATCCCGCCGGTGCTGTTCGAGTCCTTCGCCAACACCCACGACGGCTACGGGTCGTTCGTCGACCTCGAGGCCGCGACGCTCGAGGACGCGCAGTCGTTCTTCGACCGCTACTACGCGCCGGCCAACGCCGTGCTCGCGATCGCGGGTGACGTCGACCCCGACCAGGTGATGGCCTGGGTCGAGGCGCAGTTCGGCGACATCCCGAAGCGCAAGGCCGGGTCGCCGGCGCCGTTTGCCGAGCCCGAGCTGACGGAGGAGCGCCGCAGCGTGGTGCACGACTCCCTCGCCCCGGCTCCCGCGATGGCGCTGGCCTGGCGCACACCCGACCCGAAGAACCTGACGACCTACCTGCCCTACGTGGTGCTCACGGAGGTGCTCACCGACGGCGACGCCTCCCGCCTGCAGAACCGGCTGCTGCTCAAGGACAGGATCGCGACCAGCGTCGGCGGCTACCTCGGCATCATGGGCGAGCCGCTGGACGCCCGGGACCCCACCCCGCTGCTCCTCGAGGTGCACCACGCGCCCGACGTCGAGGCCGACACGGTGATCGGGGCCATCGATGAGGAGCTGGAGCGCCTGGCGACGCAGGGCCTGGACCAGGAGGAGGTGGACCGCACCGTCGCGCGCATGACCGCCCGCTACTTCCGTGACGTCGATCCCGTCCTCGGCAGGGCGACGCACGCCGCGGTGTTCGAGCAGCAGCGTGGCAGGGCCGAGCTCGTCAACGAGCTCCCGGGCCTGCTCGCCAAGGTCACCGCCGCGCAGGTCAAGAAGGCCGCCGGCACCCTCCGGCCCGACAACCGCGCGGTCCTCGAGCTGCGCCCCGGGAGTCCGGCATGACCCGCACCGCCCCCGCCCAGGCCAAGGCCAGGGCGGTCCGCCTTCCCCCCCTCAGCGACACGGTGCTCGACAACGGGCTGCGCGTCCTCGCGGTGCGGCGACCTGGGGTGCCGCTCGCGGAGGTGCGGCTCCGGATCCCCTTCGCCGCGCCGGCCAAGGGCTCGGCGACGCACGTCGCCCGCGCCCACCTGCTCGCCGACACCCTGCTGTCCGGCACCGAGCAGCGCGACGCCAACGAGATCGCCGTCGCCCTGCAGGGCGTCGGTGCCACCCTGAGCGTCAACGTCGACTCCGACCGGCTGGCGCTCGGCAGCTCGGTGCTGCTCGACGGCCTGGGTGGACTGCTCGCGCTGGTTGGCGAGCTCGTCACCAGCGCGACCTTCCCGAAGCGCGAGGTCGAGGGCGAGCGCGACCGGCTCGTGCAGGAGCTGGCGATCCATCGCAGCTCGGCGGGGGTCGTCGCCCGAGAGGCGCTGTTCGCGCGCCTCTATGGCGGCCACCCCTACGCCCAGGACCTGCCGCTCAGCGACGACGTGCAGCTGATCAAGCCCAAGCAGCTGCGGGCGCTGCACGCTGCCCGGGTGCTGCCCGCCGGCAGCATCCTCACGATCGTCGGGGATGTCACCCCGGCGCGGGCGACGGCGGCCGTGGCGAAGGCGCTGGCCGGCTGGACGGCGACCGGGTCCGAGGTGCTCATGTCGCACGCGGAGCCCCAGGTCAGCCGCGCGACGCTGCTGGTCGACCGTCCTGGTGCGGTGCAGACGACCATCCGCCTGGGCGGGGCGGCGCCGGCCCGCACCGATGCCGACTTCGCCGCGACCGCGCTCGCCAACCTGGTGTTCGGCGGCTACTTCTCGAGCCGGTGGGTGTCCAACATCCGCGAGGACAAGGGCTACACCTACAGCCCGAGCTCGGGCCTCGATCACCCGCTCGGCGGCTCGCGGTTCGTCGCGGGCGCCGACGTGGCGACGGCCGTGACGGCCCCGGCACTGCTGGAGACGCTCTATGAGCTGGGTCGCATCGCGACCAGCCCCGTCGGGCAGGACGAGCTCGACAGGGCGCGCCGCTATGCGATCGGCACGCTCGCGCTCGGCACGGCCTCCCAGGCCG
>JAWWOJ010000088.1:0-3438 GCA_033851885.1 Frankiales bacterium
GCGGCCGCGGCAGCGAGGGGATTGTCCGGCAGCAGCGCCGGAGCGTCATGTCGTAGTGCCGCAATGCAGCTCGGCTCCAGCCCGACGATCGGCGTTCCTGCACTCAGCGCAGGCGCCAAGGTCGCCAGTGAGCGCCCGAGCACCTTCTTGGCCCGATTCAGCTGACCGGTGGAGATCCACGTCAGCCCGCAGCACACCGCCTTCTCCGGCAGCACGATCCGATACCCCGCAGCTTCGAGCACCTCGACCGCTGCCTTGCCGACCTCGGGTGCCAGGTGGTTGGTGAAGGTGTCGGGCCACAACAGGACCGTGCCTGCCGCGCCTTCCGCGTGGTGGGTGCGACCGGCAAACCAGGAGGTGAACGTCTGCTCGGCGAAGGCAGGGATCTCTCGCTCGGGAGCGATCCCGCCCAACCGCTTCGCGAGTGGGAGCCGTGCCATCCGGTTGACCAGTCGTGGCGCCAGGGAGGCAATCCGCGATGACAGCGGCAGCCAGCCCATCGACCAGTGCGACAGTGGGCGGGCCCAGGGCCGGCGGGCGTAGTGATGGTGGGTGAACTCGGCCTTGTAGGTCGCCATGTCCACGTTGACGGGGCAGTCCGACAGGCATCCCTTGCAGGACAGGCACAGGTCGAGCGCGTCCCGCACTTCGGTCGACCGCCAGCCGTCGGTCACCAGATCGCCCTGCAGCATCTCCCAGAGCAGGTGCGCCCGCCCGCGCGTCGAGTGCAGCTCCTCGCGCGTCACCTGATAGCTCGGGCACATCACGCCGCCGGAGTTCTGCCTGCACTTGCCGATTCCGACGCACCGGCGCTGTGCCTGGGCGAAGTCGTCCTTGTCGTCGGCGTAGGTGAACAGCGTCAGCGGCTTGCGGTCCTTGGCCGGGCCGTCATGCCGGATGCCGGCGTCCACCGCGGGCGGGTCGACGATGACGTGGGGATTCATCACCCGGCCCGGATCCCAGATGTCCTTCATCTCGGTGAGCAGGCGAACCCCGTCCGCGCCGTACATGCGGCCGAGCAGCTCGGAGCGCGCGCGCCCGTCGCCGTGCTCGCCGGAGACGGAGCCGCCGAGTGAGACCACCAAATCCGTTGCCTGCTCGACGAACTCGCGGTAGACCGCTAGGCCGGTCCGGCTGAGCAGGTCGAAATCGATCCGCATGTGCATGCAGCCCTCACCGAAGTGGCCGTAGAACGCCCCCGAGAATCCGTGCCTGCCCAGCAGTTCGTCGAGCCCCCGCAGGTAGTCGCCAAGACGGGCAGGCGGAACGGCGGCGTCTTCCCAGCCACCCCATGCCTCGGCGCCATCGGCCCGGCGGGTGGCGAGCCCTGCCGCATCCGTCCGGCACCGCCACAACACCCGCTGCGCCCCGAGGTCGGTGACCAGCGACGCGGTGGCCGGCGACCCAGAGTCGCGGAGCTCCTCGAGCATCTTCTCTGCGGCCAGCTGAGCCGAAACCTGGTCTTCCCCACCCATTTCCACCAGCAGCCACGCGCGTCCTGCCGGCAGTCCCGCCTCGATCGCGGCGGCGCGCACCTCGGCTGGAAGCCGGTCGACGAGGTCGACGTTGATCGACTCCATCGTGAGCGGATCGTGGCGCAACACCCCGGGCACGCAGTCGGCCGACGAGATCGAGTCGCCGAAGCCGAGCACGCACAGCACCTTGGCTGCGGGCAGCGGGGTCAGGGAGAGTGTCGCCTGCAGTGTCGTCGCGAAACCGCCTTCGCTCCCGCACAGCAGCCCTGTGACGTCATAGGAGTTCTCCGGAAGCAGCCGGTGCAATGCGTATCCCGAGATCTGCCGGGTGAATTGCCCGAACCGGCGCCGAATCGCCAACTCGTGCCGGTCCACGAAGGCCTGCAGCTGCCTGTGCAATTCGCCCTCCCGGCCGGGCCCGGTGGCGAGTTCCTCGCGGTTCCCGACGGAATTCACCGTGCACCTGGTGCCGTCGGCGAGTAGCACGTCGAGGGAGGTGACGTTGTCCGCGGTGGTGCCCCAGGCAACGGAGTGCGCGCCGCACGCGTTGTTCGCGATCATCCCGCCGAGCGTCGCGCGGCTGGCCGATGACGGGTCGGCGCCGAACGCCAGCCCCAGCGGCGCGGCCGCGGCCAGCAGGTCGGTGAGCACCACGCCCGGCTCGACGATCGCGGTCCTGGCACCGCCGTCGATGGCAAGGATCCGGTTGACGTGCCGCGAGGCGTCGATCACCACGCCGCCGATCGCATTGCCTGCCATCGACGTGCCGCCGCCGCGCATGGTCACCGGCGCACCCGCGGCGGCGGTCAGTGTCACCGCCGTCGCGAGGTCTTCCCGATCGGCTGGGACGACGACCAAGTCGGGAACGTCGCGGTAGTTCGACGCGTCGGCCGCGTACAGGGCCCTGGTGCGGGCATCGGCGCCGACCGACCCGCGAACCTCCGATTCAAGCGCCTTGGCGAGGCGGCGGACGTCGTACGACGCGGGCGTTACCATTGTCAACAATCTACCTATCTCAACCTAGCCATTACAACGACGATCAACCAGGGAGACCGCATGGTCACGGTGGGCCTTCTCTACCCCGGTCACAGCGCGGAGGACGACTTCCCTGCGCTGGAGTCCCGCGTCGGCGGCGTGGTCCGGCTTCCGGTCGTGATCACCTCGGTCGGTGAGGACGCGCACCGAGTCGACGCCCTGCTCGACCTCGGGCGTGCGGAGCGGCTCGCCGACGGCGCCACGAAGCTCGCCGCCGAGAAACCCGATGCGGTGATGTGGGCCTGCACATCCGGCAGTTTCGTGTTCGGTCCGGACGGCGCCAGGGACCAGGCGTCCGGCGTCGCCGCCGCGGCCGGTGTGCCTGCGTCGTCCACGTCGATCGCCTTCGTCGACGCGGCGCACCACCTCGGCGTGCGCCGGGTCGCCGTGGCGGCGTCCTACCCCGACGACGTGGCTCAGCACTTCGTCCGGTTCCTCTCTGCTGGCGGTATCGAGGTGGTGTCGATGGGTAGCCACGGCATCATCACCGCGGCCGAGGTCGGCACGCTCGAGCCCGCGCAGGTGGTCGCGATGGTGACGGCGGCCGACCATCCCGACGCTGACGCCGTCCTGGTCCCTGACACCGCGATGCACACATTGGCGATCATTCCGGAGCTGGAGGCGGCCATCGGCAAACCGGTCCTCACCGCCAACCAGGTGACCGTCTGGAAGGGTCTGCAGCTCCTCGGACCGGTCCCTGCCCTGCCGGGGCTTGGCACGCTGTTTGGAGACCAACAGTTCCTCGGAGACCACCCATGACGAACGTGATCGAGCCCCTTCTGCAGCAGTCGACGCCGAGCATCATCGCGGACAAACTGCGTCACGCGATCGGCAGTGGGGAACTCAAGCCTGGTGCGCAGCTCAGCGAGGCCGACCTGGCCCGCAAGTTCGGCGTGAGCCGGGGTCCGCTGCGCGAGGGCATGCAGCG
>JAWWOJ010000093.1:0-7379 GCA_033851885.1 Frankiales bacterium
CGACCTGCACCTCGTCGAGGAGTACAGCGGCGAGGTCGACACGGCCGAGCTGGCGGTCCGGCTGGCGGAGCAGATCGGCGACTACTCCACCACCATCCTCGCCAGCCACGGCGTGATCGTGACGGCACCCACCATCGAGGAGGCCACCTACAAGGCGGCCTCGATCGACCGGGTGTGCCGGCTCGCCTACGACCTGCTCGCCATCGGCCGCGACCCGCTGCCGATCGGCCGTGGCATCAAGGTCGGCATGAAGAAGTCCCTGCTCGAGCGCGGCACCGAGGTCTACTGGAACGGCGCCGTGCGTTCCCTGCTCCGCACCGAACCGGAGGTTCTCACCTGATGGCCGACCTCGACGAGCTCGTCAACAACGGCGGCAGCTTCACGACGGCGGTGAAGGGCAAGGTCACGCTGCTCCCGGACCCGCCCCGGGCCAAGCGCGACTACCTGTTCATCAGCGTCGACGACCACATCGTCGAGCCCCCGCACACCTTCGAGGGGCGGATGCCGGCGAAGTTCGCCGACCAGCAGCCGCGCGTCATCGAGAAGGACGGTGCGCACCTCTGGACCTACGACGGCCAGCTGTTCCCCAACGTCGGCTTCAACGCGGTGGTGGGCCGGCCGGTCGACGAGTGGGGCTTCGACCCCACCCGCTTCGAGGACATGCGGCAGGGCTCGTGGGACATCCACCACCGGGTCCGCGACATGGACCTCTCGGGTGTCTACGCGTCGCTGAGCTTCCCGTCGTTCCTCCCCGGGTTCGGTGGTCAGCGGCTGCAGCTCTCGACCAAGGACCCCGAGCTCGCCCTCGCAGCCGTACGAGCCTGGAACGACTGGCACCTCGAGGAGTGGCACGGCTCCTACCCGGACCGCATCATCCCGTGCCAGATCCCCTACATCCTCGACCCCGCGGTGGGTGCCGAGGAGGTCTACCGCAATGCCGAGCGCGGGTTCAAGGCGATGACCTTCACGGAGGCGCCGCACATGCTGGGCCTGCCGTCGCTGCACACCGGCCACTGGGACCCCATCATGCGCGCGTGCGCCGAGACCGGCACCACCGTCAACCTGCACATCGGCTCGTCCGGCACGTCGCCGTCGACGTCGCCCGACGCCCCGTCCGACGTCGTGGGCGTGCTGTTCTTCGCCTACGCCATGTATGCCGCCGTCGACTGGCTCTACTCCAAGATCCCCGTGCGCTTCCCCGACATCAAGATCGCCCTGTCGGAGGGTGGGATCGGGTGGGTGCCGGCGCTGCTGGACCGGCTGGACCACATGCAGACCTACCAGTCGATGTACGGCACGTGGGACGGCATCACCGACGTCATGCCGGCCGACGTGCTCAAGCGCAACTTCTGGTTCTGCGCGGTCGAGGACCCGACGGCCTTCGCGCTGCGCGACCGCATCGGCGTCGAGCACATCCTGCTCGAGGAGGACTACCCGCACTGCGACTCGCTGTGGCCGCGCACCCAGTCGGTCATCGCGGAGTCGCTCAGCGGGCTGCCGGCCGAGGACGTCCGGAAGATCACCTGGGAGAACGCCTCGAAGCTCTACCACCACCCCGTGCCGCAGTCCGTGATCGACGACCCCGAGAGCTTCAGTGCCGGCGTCGCTGTCTGACCTGGTCCGAAGCCTCCCGCCGGAGGGCACGGCCTACGTCACGCCGACCCGCCGCACGACCTGGGGCGAGCTCGACGCCATGGCCGACGCGGTGGCCGTCTCGCTGCGTGACCTCGAGCCGGGAGAGCGGGTCGGGATCCGGCTGCCCGACGACGAGACCGTGCACGCGGCCTTCCTCGGCACCGAGCGGGCGGGTGTCATCGGGGTCGGCATCGGAGCCCGCGCCGGCGAGGCCGAGGTCGCGCACCTGGTCCGCCGCACCGGCGCTCGTCGGGTGCTCACGTCGCTCCCTTCCGGATCGGGGTCGCCTGACCCGGCCCGGGCGCTCGGGCGCGAGGACCTCTGGCTGCTGAACAGCACCTCCGGCACGACCGGGATGCCGAAGGTCGTGACGCAGACCATGGACCGCTGGATCCGGTTCGTGGGGCACGCGGTCGACTGCGGCGACCTCGGGGCCGACGAGCGGCTGATGTCGGTGATCCCGGCGCCGTTCGGCTTCGGGCTCTGGACCTCCCATGTCGCACCCATCGTCCTGGGGGCGCCGTGCGTGGTGCTGCCGCGGTTCGACGTGCCGACGATGGCGCGCCTGATCGCCGAGGAGCGGGTCACGGTGCTGTGCTGCGTCAGCACCCAGTTCCGGATGCTGCTCAACCATCCCGCGTCCGACGAGCACGACCTGTCGTCGCTGAAGGTGATGTTCACCGGTGGCGAGATGATCCCGCCGGACCGGGCCCGCGAGTTCGAGGACCGCACTGGCGCGGTCGTGCTGTCGTTCTTCGGCTCCAACGAGACCGGTGCCCTCACGGCGACCCGGCATGACGACCCCCGTGAGAAGCGCCTCACGACGGTCGGTCGCGTCCTCCCCTCGATGGAGGTGCGGCTGTACGACGAGGGCGGTGCGGTCACCAGCGGCACCGGCATCCCCGGGGGCCGTGGCCCGCTGCTGTGCCAGGGCTACTGGGACGACGCCGCCGCCAACGAGCTGCTCTACGCGCCGGACGGCTTCATGCTCATGGGCGACGTGGTCAGCATCGACGAGGACGGCTGGATGACGGTGGTCGGGCGCACCAGCGACATCATCATCCGTGGCGGCAAGAACATCAGTGCCGTCACCGTGGAGAACGCGGTCGACAGCCACCCGTCGGTGGACGCGGTCGGGATCGTGCCGGTCAGCGACGAGGTCTTCGGCGAGCGGGTGTGCGCCGTCGTGACGCTCGTGCCTGGGACGACGCTCACCCTCGAGGAGCTGATCGCGCACCTCGACGGTGCGGGCCTCGGCAAGGAGAGCTGGCCCGAGCACCTGCTGGTGCTCGAGGAGCTGCCGCGCTCGTCCGGCGGCAAGCTGGCCAAGCGCTCGCTGCGCGACCTCGCCGAGCGGCATTTCCGCCCGCCCCACCCCTAGTGGGACGGGCTACTCGACCTTCTGGAACTGGGCGACGGCGACGACGAAGAGCGCGAGGCCGATCGCGGCGACGAGGAGCAGCTGCAGGGCGGTCGGCACCGACCACCCGAACCACGTGATCGCAGGGTTGAGTTGCGCGCGCACACTGTCGGGCAGCGTCAGGCGGTCGAACACCGCGGTGCGGATCGGGTGCACGGCGTAGGTCAGCGGGTTGAGCCGCACGACGATGCCCAGCCACGTGGGCAGGTTGGACAGCGGGTAGAGGGCGCCGGACAGGAACGACAGCGGCAGCAGGAACACCTGCATGAGGCCCATCACCGTCTGCACCTGCGTGATGCGGGAGACGATCGCGAGCCCCAGCGAGGTGAGGGTGAACGACAGCAGGAACACCTCGGCGAGCAGCTGGAGGGCGAGACCGGGCGTCAGCGGGACGTTGACGAAGAACCCGAGGAGCAGCACGAGCACCCCTTGCAGCGTCGCGATCGTCGCGCCCGACAGCGCTTTGCCCAGGATGATCGAGCTCCGGCGCACCGGCGCGACAAGCATCTCGCGCAGGAAGCCGAACTCGCGGTCCCACACGATCGACATCGCGCTGAACATGGCCGTGAACAGCGTCGAGGTGGCGAGGATGCCGGGGTACATGAAGGTCCGCAGGTCGATGGGTCCGGTGCTGCCCTTGGTCAGCGAGCTCAGCCCCGAGCCGAGGACGAACAGGAACAGCAGTGGCTGCACCAGCGCGGAGACGAAGCGGGTGCGGTCCTGGTAGGTGCGGATCAGGTCACGCTGCATCACGATCTTGACGGCCCGTAGGTCGAGGGTGATGGAGCGCCGGGGGATGGCGACGGCAGCGATAGTGGTCATCGGTGCCCCCGCCCCGCCGCCATGAACGGGGGCAGCTGTGGCCCGGCGCTCTCGGTGTCGCGGATCGTGCGTCCGGTGTAGGACAGGAACACGTCGTCAAGCGACGGTCGGCTGATGCTGACGTTGGTGATGGGGACCCCCAGGCTTTCGAACAGCTGCGGCACGTAGGCCTCGCCGTCCTCGACGTTGATGACGACGCCCTCGGACGTCCGGAGGGCACCGGGCAGCCGGGCGAGAGCCTCGTCGTCGTCGTCGGTGCGGATGGTGACGCGGTCCGTGCCGACGCTCGCCTTGAGCGCCGCCGGGGTGTCGAGGGCGACCAGCTTGCCCTCGTCCATGATGGCGATCCGGTCGCAGTGCTCGGCCTCGTCCATGTAGTGCGTGGTGAGGAAGATGGTGATGTCCTCCTCCTTGCGCAGCCGCTCGATGTAGTCCCAGATGGAGGCGCGGGTCTGGGGGTCCAGCCCTACCGTCGGCTCGTCGAGGACCAGCACGCGCGGCGAGTGCATCAGCCCGCGGGCGATCTCGAGCCGGCGCTTCATGCCGCCGGAGAAGGTCAGCACCTTCGACGCCCGGCGCTCCCAGAGCCCCACCATCTCGAGCACCTGCTGCAGGCGCGGCTGCACCGACTCGCGCGGCATGCCGTAGAGCTCGGCGTGGAAGCGCAGGTTCATCTCGGCCGACAGGTAGGTGTCGAGTGTCGTGTCCTGGAACACCAGACCGATGTGCCGGCGCACGTCGTCGCGCTGCCGCTGCACGTCGAAGCCCGCGACGGAGGCGCTGCCGCCCGTGGCCTTCGCGAGGGTGCAGAGGATCTTGATGGTCGTCGACTTGCCAGCCCCGTTGGGACCGAGGAAGCCGAACGTCTCGCCGGTCCGCACGTCGAAGTCGACGCCGCGGACCGCCTCCACCGCGCCGTAGGACTTCGTGAGGCCACGCACCTCGACCGCATTCATGCGTTCTCCAAACCGTTGGTATTCCCAATCATAGGGGAAGCGTACTACTCTCGACAACGTGGAGATGTACCTCGGGCGGCTGGCCGGCGCATACCGCTCGGCCATGCGCGCGCGGTTCGAGGAGCACGGCGAGTTGTCCGGCTGGGGCCTGCGACCTCCCTCGATCGGTGCGCTCCGGGTCGTGGCCCGCTTCGCACCCATCTCGCAGCGCGAGGTGTCGGAGCGCCTGGGGGTGCACCCCTCCGAGATGGTCAAGGTGGTGGACCAGCTCGAGTCCTACGGGCTCGTCAGCAGGGTCCGCGCCGAGGGCGACCGGCGTCGCTACGACCTGACCATCACGGCGAAGGGGCGCAAGGTCCTCGACCGCTTCAGTGAGGTGTCGCGCGAGGTCGACCAGGACTTCTACGGCGCGCTGACGGTCCGTGAGCAGGAGCAGCTCGAGAAGCTGCTGGCGAAGCTGGTCGACCACCACTTCGCATGACCACTAATGGCCGAGCGATCTCCAGAACAGCGCGGCCGACCGAGAAGGCCTGCCCGTGCGGGCTTCCACCCGGTCGGCCCGGGCCATCAGCAAGGTGACGGCGTTGACGCCGATCCAGCGCAGCGGCTCCGGCTCCCACTGCTTGCTGCGCCGCCGCACCCAGGGCAACCGCACGAGCTCGCTGTCCACACCGGTGATGAGGTGCGCCAGGGTCCGGCCGGCCAGGTTGGCCGTCGCCACCCCGTCGCCCACGTAGCCACCGGCCCAGGCCGCGCCGGTCGTCCGGTCGAAGCCGACGCTCGGGAACCAGTCCCGCGGCACCCCGAGGTTGCCGCCCCACCGGTGCGTGACGGGCACCCCGTCGAGGACGGGGAAGAGCTCGGTCAGCGTGCGCGCGAGCGCCTCGTGGACGCGGGGCACCTGCTCGTACGAGGGACGCACCCGCGACCCGAAGTGGTAGGGCGCCCCTCGGCCGCCGAAGGCCAGCCGTCCGTCGGCGGTGCGCTGCCCGTAGACGGTGAGGTGCCGCTCGTCGGTGAAGGTCGCGCGGTCGGCGAGCCCGATCTGGTCCCACACGTCCTGGGGGAGCGGCGCCGTGGCGAGCATCAGCGAGTAGACCGGTGCCAGGTCGCGACGGTGCCCGGGCAGCTGGGCGGTGTAGCCCTCCGTCGCGGGCAGCACCACCTCCGCCGTGACGGTGCCGTGCTCGGTCACGACCCTGCCAGGGTCGAGGCGCAGGGCCTCGGTCTGCTCGTACAGCGCGACGCCTGCCTGCTCGCACGCGGCTGCGAGCCCGCGGGCGAGCTTGGCCGGGTGCAACGCCGCGCAGTGCTCGGTGGTGACGGCCCCGAGCACCCGCGACGCGGCGAGCCGAGGCTGCACGGCCGCCGCGTCGACGAGGTCGAGCGTGTCAGGTCCGAAGCCCCAGGTGCGGGCCTCGGCCACCTGCTCGCGGGCACGGGCCAGCTGCGCGGGCGAGCGCACCAGCGCGATCGAGCCGCCCTTGGCGAAGTCGCACGGGATGCCGCTGCGGCCCACCTCGTCGACGCTGCCCTCGAGGGCGCGCTGCATGGCCAGGACGCCCTCGCGCCCGGCATCGCGGGCGATCCGGTGCCAGGAGGTGGGAAACAGCGCAGAGCACCAGCCGCCGTTGCGGCCGGAGGCGCCGGCGCCGGCGCCGTCGCGCTCGACGACGACGACGCGCAGCGCCGGGTCCAGGCGCTTCAGGTGCAGGGCCGTCCACAACCCGGTGTAGCCGGCACCGACGACGCACACGTCGGCCTGGGTGTCACCGGGCAGTGCAGGTCGGGGCTCAGCAGCGGGGAGCTGCTCCTGCCAGAGGATCACGTCAGCGCGGTCCGCATCGCCGCGGGGATCGCGTCGAGGTCGTCGTCGGCGATGACAAGTGGCGGGCAGATCGCGAGCGTGCTCGGGGCGATGGGCCGCACGATGACCCCGAGCGCGAGCATCCGGTCGCGCACGGCGACCGGCTCCTCGACGCTGACCCCCCAGAGCGCGCCGACACCGCGCACGCCGGTGACGAGACCGTCGGCCTCCAGCGAACGCAGCTGCGGCTCGAGCCGCTCGCCGATCCGGGTGGCGCGGTCGACGAGCCCCTCCTGCTCCGTCAGGTCGAGGCAGGCGAGGGCCGCCGCGGCCGCGGCGCTGTGCCCGGAGTAGGTGTAGCCATGGCGCAGTACGAACGACGGGTCCGCGGCGAGCGGCTCGTGGACGCTGGGCGCGATCAGGGCGCCGCCGAGCGGCACGTACCCGCTGGTGACGCCCTTCGCGAAGGTGGTGATGTCGGCGGCGACGCCGAAGTGCTGCCCGGCGAACAGTGAGCCGAGCCGGCCGAATCCGCAGATGACCTCGTCGAGGACGAGGTGCGCGCCGTGCTCGTCGCAGAGCGCGCGCAGGCCCTTCAGGTAGCCCTCCACGGGTGGCCACACGCCGCCTGCGCCGACGACGGGCTCCGCGAAGACGGCGGCCACCCGACCGCTCTCGAGGTGCGTGCGCACGGCGTCGAGATCGTCCTTGTGCACCTGTTCGACGTCGCCCACCCCGG
>JAWWOJ010000113.1:0-5970 GCA_033851885.1 Frankiales bacterium
GACGTCGGATCGTGGCCGCAGTACGGCGATGCCCTCGGCCGCGGGGCCGACGGCAACGCGGTCTCCGCCCGCACCGTCCTCGTCGACGCCCATGAGAACGTCGTCGCGTCGAGCGACCCCGACCACCTCATCGCGCTGGTCGGCGTGGAGGGGCTCGTCGTGGTCCACACCGAACGCGCCACACTCGTGGTGCCCGTTGACCAGGCGCAGCGGGTCAAGGAACTCCACCAGCAGGTCGTCGAGCAGCAAGGAGACTGGGCGTGACGCGCGCTCTCATCACCGGTATCACCGGTCAGGACGGGCTCTACCTGGCCGAGCTGCTGCTCGCGAAGGGGTACGAGGTGTTCGGGCTCGTCCGCGGGCAGAACAACCCGAAGTACGAGCTGGTGCGCAAGCAGGTGCCCGGGGTGCAGCTGCTCACCGGCGACCTGACCGACCTGTCGTCGCTGATGCGGGCGCTCGACACGTCGACCCCGCACGAGGTCTACAACCTCGGGGCCATCAGCTTCGTGGCCTACTCGTGGGAGAACGCCCACGTCACCACCGAGGTCACGGCCAAGGGCGTGCTCAACATCCTCGAGGCGACGCGGCTGTTCTGCGGCTCGGACCCCGGCGCCGTCCGCTTCTACCAGGCGTCGTCGTCGGAGATGTTCGGCAAGGTGCAGCAGGTGCCGCAGTCGGAGAGCACGCTGCTCTGGCCCCGGTCGCCCTACGGCGTGGCCAAGGTCTTCGGCCACTACATGACCATCAACTACCGCGAGTCCTACGGCATGCATGCCTCCAGCGGCATCCTGTTCAACCACGAGTCGCCGCGCCGCGGTCCGGAGTTCGTGACCCGCAAGGTGTCGATGGCGGTGGCCCGCATCGCACGTGGGCTGCAGGAGACGGTCTCGATGGGCAACCTCGACGCCCGCCGCGACTGGGGCTTCGCCGGCGACTACGTCGACGCGATGCAGCGGATGCTCCAGCAGCCGGTCGCCGACGACTACGTGGTGTCGACCGGGGAGACCCACTCGATCCGGGAGCTGCTCGACGTCGCCTTCGCTCGGGTGGGCATCGACGACTGGTCGAAGCACGTCGAGCTCGACAAGCGGTTCCTCCGGCCGGCCGAGGTGGACCTGCTCATCGGCGACGCGTCGAAGGCCCGGTCCGTCCTCGGATGGGAGCCGACCGTCTCCTTCGAGCAGCTCGTGCACATGATGGTCGATGCTGACCTGGCCGACGTGGAGGCTGCGCGCTCGTGAGGGCGCTGGTCACCGGCATCACCGGGCAGGACGGGGGCTACCTCGCCGAGCGCCTCGCCTCCGACGGGTACGACGTGCACGGCCTCGTCCACGACGGCGACCCGAACGTCGAGGACCTGCGCAGCCGCTGTCCCACGGTGACCCTGCACACCGGCGACCTGCAGGACGGCCCCTCGCTGGCAGTGGCCGTCGGCGCCGCGGACCCCGACGAGATCTACAACCTCGCAGGCATCAGCAGCGTCGCGTTCTCGTGGCAGCAGCCGGTCCTCACGGCCGACATCACGGCGCTCGGCGCCGCCCGGCTGCTCGACGAGGCCCGGCTGCTCCAGGAGCGACGTGGCCGCGAGGTGCGGTTCGTGCAGGCCTCCTCCGCGGAGATCTTCGGCAATGTCGGCGGGGTCCAGGACGAGTCGACCCCGCTGGCCCCGACGTCGCCCTACGGGGCCGCCAAGGCCTACGCCCATCAGCTCTGCGGCCTCTACCGCTCGGTGGGCGTGTTCGCGTCCTCGATGGTGCTGTTCAACCACGAGTCCCCCCGCCGGCCGCCGACGTTCGTGACCCGCAAGATCACCCAGACCGTGGCCCTCATCGCGCAGGGACAGGCCTCCGAGCTCGTCCTCGGCAACCTGGACGCGCGCCGCGACTGGGGCTGGGCACCGGACTACGTCGACGCCATGGTCCTGGCCGCCCGGGCGCCCCAGCCCGCGGACTTCGTCGTCGCCACCGGCGAGGCGCACTCCGTCCGTGAGTTCGCGCTGGCGGCCTTCGCGCGCGTCGGGATCGCGGATGGCGAAGGCCGGATCCGGGTGGACCCGTCGCTCGTACGACCGGGCGACCCCCCGGTCCTGGTCGGCGACGCGGCTCGCGCCCGATCGGTGCTCGGCTGGGCTCCCACCGTGTCCTTCGAGGAGCTCGTCGGGCGGATGGTCGACGCCGACCTGCCGATCGAGCACCGGCAGTAGGCAGGAACCCGCGCCCCGACGGCGAAACCCTGGGGCAACTCTCTCCCCAGCGAGGTCCCGTATGCGCACCACTGCCGTCTCCTGGCGACTGCTCACGGTTGCCGCCCTCTCCGCCTCCGTGCTGTCCGCGGGTGGCGCCAGCGCGGCCCCCGTGCCCGGGCCGACGCCGGACTCGGCCTGCGGCAAGGGCTCGCTGCCGGAGAAGGTCCAGGGCCAGGCGCCGACGGCCGACGTCGCCACAGGGCGGTTCGCCAAGGGCTACACCTGCAACCTCGCGCAGGTCAGCCACGTCGGCGCCTCCGGCGGCTACCGGGTCGAGAGGTACGTCGACAAGGCCGGCCACGAGTGCGCCTACTGGGACAGCACGCTGCTGTTCCCGACGTCGATCCCGGATGAGAAGACCGAGGGCCCGGGCGTCTACGTCATGGACATGACCGACCCCGCACACCCGGTCCACACGGCCACCCTGACCACTCCCGCGATGCTGTCCCCGCACGAGTCGCTGCGGCTCAACCAGAAGCGCGGCCTGCTCGTCGCCGACATGGCGACGCCGGCCACCGAGCCCGGGTTCGTCGACGTCTACGACGTGACGCAGGACTGCCGCAAGCCCGTCCTGCAGGCCTCCAGCCCGGTCGGCGTACTCGGGCACGAAGGCGGCTTCTCACCCGACGGCAAGACCTTCTGGGTCGCCTCGCTCTACGCCCACACGATCGCGGCGGTGGACCTCACCAACCCGAAGCTGCCGTCACTGCTCTGGCTGTCCTACGACTACCAGTCGCACGGCGTCTCGATCAGCAACGACGGCAACACGCTCTACATGGCCGAAGCCGGCTACAACAACACCGACTTCCACGGGCTGACGGTGCTCGACGTCAGCCAGATCCAGAAGCGCGTCGCGAACCCCAAGGTCACGCTGATCAGCCGGCTGACGTGGGGCAACGTCAGCACCCCTCAGAACGCGACGCCCTTCGTCTCCAAGGGCCACCAGTACCTGCTTGAGACCGACGAGTTCGGCTCCAACGCGGCCATCGGCGCGGCCCGCATCATCAGCATCGACAACATCAGGAAGCCCACGATCGTGAGCAACCTACGGCTCGCGGTCAACCAGCCTGCGATCCAGCCGGGCATCCAGGGCGACCCCGGCAACGACCAGCCGTTCCAGGGCTACCAGGGGCACTACTGCTCACTGCCGTCGCGGGTCGACCCCACCATCATCGCCTGCAGCTTCATCATGAGCGGGCTGCGGGTCTTCGACATCGCCGACGTGCGGCACCCGCGCGAGATCGGCTACTTCAACAAGCCGATCGTCCCGGGCTCGGTCGCCAACGACCCGCTGCGCGCCGGCGGCTTCGCGATGTCGGCGCCCGCCTATGACGAGAAGACCGGTGACATCTGGTTCACCGACGGCAACAGCGGCTTCTACGTCGTCCGGCTCACGGGCACCGCCCGGCGCGCCCACTTCGCCCGCATCACCACCCTCCCCGGCAACTGACCCCTCCTCCAGCTGCCTGCCTGAACTCTCGCGCGGCGCAACGCGCTCGCCCACACGTGAGCGCGCCTCCGGAGCGCGTGAGAGTTCAGGGAGGGGTCAGAGCCGGACGTCGAAGTCGGGCTCCGTCACGGCACGCACGTCGTCGACGGACACCCCGGGGGCCAGCTCCCTGAGGACCAGACCGCCGTCGGTGACGTCGAGGACCGCCAGGTCGGTGATGATGCGCTGGATGCAGGCCCTCCCGGTGTACGGGAGCGAGCACTCCCTCACGACCTTCGCGGACCCGTCCTTGGCGGCGTGCTCCATCATCACGAGGACCCGCTTGGCGCCGTGGACGAGGTCCATGGCGCCACCCATCCCCTTCACCATCTTCCCCGGGATCATCCAGTTCGCGAGGTCGCCCCTCTCGGAGACCTGCATGGCACCGAGGATGGCGACATCGATGTGCCCGCCGCGGATCATGGCGAAGGACGCCGCGCTGTCGAAGTACGAGCCGCCCGGCAGCAGCGTCACGGTCTCCTTGCCGGCGTTGATGAGGTCCGGGTCGACCCCTTCCTCCGTCGGGTAGGGCCCGACGCCGAGGACGCCGTTCTCCGACTGCAGGACCACGTGCACCCCGTCCGGCACGTAGTTCGGCACCAGCGTCGGCAGCCCGATGCCGAGGTTGACGTACTGCCCGTCCTCCAGCTCGAGCGCCACTCGGGCGGCGAGCTCCTCCCTAGTCAGCACGGACGGTCCTCCGCTCGATGCGCTTGTCCTGGACGACCTGCACGACCCGCTGCACGAAGACCCCTGGGGTGTGCACCAGCGCAGGGTCGAGGTCCCCCGGCTCGACGAGTTCCTCGACCGAGGCGATGGTGATGCGTCCGGCCGCGGCGCACAGCGGGTTGAAGTTCTGCGCGGACTTCTCGTAGACGAGATTGCCGTGCCGGTCGCCGTACCGCGCATGGACGAGGCCGAAGTCGCAGACGATCGCCTCCTCGAGCACGTAGTCGCGCCCGCCGAACGTCCGCACCTCCTTCGGCTCGGACGCCACCGCGATCGTGCCGTCGGAGTGGTAGCGGCGGGGCAGACCGCCGTCGGCGACCTGGGTCCCGACACCCCCCGGCGTGTAGAACGCCGGGATCCCGGCGCCGCCGGCGCGCAGCCGCTCGGCGAGGGTTCCCTGCGGCACCAGCTCGACCTCGAGCTCGCCGGACAGGAACTGCCGCTCGAACTCCTTGTTCTCGCCGACGTAGGACCCGGTCGTGCGCGAGATCCGGCCGGCGCGCAGCAGCGAGCCGAGCCCCCAGCCGTCGACGCCGCAGTTGTTGGAGACCGTCTGCAGGCCGTCGACGCCGGTCTCGAGCAGCCCCTCGATGAGTGCCTGCGGGATGCCGCAGAGGCCGAAGCCCCCGACAGCGAGCGACGCGCCGCGGGGGATGTCTGCGACGGCTTCGGCGACCGTGCCGACGACCTTGTCCATGGAGCAGAACCTAGCCTTGCGTAGGTGGAGACCGTGTGGCGCCCTGAGCAGCCGGTCGACGTCCGGCTCACCCTCGGGCCGCTGAGCCGGGGACGGAACGACCCCACCCACCGGACGACGCCTGACGGTGCGCTCTGGCGGACGTCGCTGACGCCGCTCGGTCCCGCGACCTACCGGATCATGCAGCGGCAGGGCGAGGTGCAGGTCCGGGCCTGGGGCGACGGCGCGGAGTGGGTCATCGCCCAGGCCCCGGACCTGCTCGGCGCCCGGGACGACTGGGCCGGGTTCGAGCCAGGGCACCCGCTGCTCGAGCAGACCCGCCGCCGGCACCCCGGACTCCGGCTGCCCCGCACCGGTCGTGTCCTGGAGATGCTCGTGCCTGCGGTCCTGGAGCAGAAGGTGACCGGCAAGGAGGCGAGAGGCTCCTTCGCCCTCCTGGTACGGCGGTACGGGACCAGCGCGCCCGGGCCGGCCCCAGCGGGCATGCGGGTGCCGCCGTCCGCCGACACCTGGCGGCACATCCCGAGCTGGGAGTGGCACCAGGCGGGGGTCGACCCGCGTCGGATGCGGACCGTGATGGCGGCAGCCCGGCTGGCGGCGCGGCTGGAGGAGACCGTCGGGATGGCGCCCGCCGATGCACTGCGCCGCCTGCGCGCCGTCCCCGGCATCGGCGTCTGGACCGCGGCCGAGGTGGCGCAACGAGCGCTGGGCGACGCCGACGAGATCAGCGTCGGCGACTACCACCTCGCCGGTTTCGTCGGCTGGGCGCTGCTCGGGAAGCCGGTCGACGACCCGGGGATGCTCGCG
>JAWWOJ010000119.1:0-6822 GCA_033851885.1 Frankiales bacterium
CCGCGCACCGGGCGGCGCGATGTCGAAGGTGCCGACGGTCGCGCAGGGGATCACCGGCGCGCCGGTCTCGGCCGCCATCCTGGCGACGCCGGTGCGGCCGCGGTTCAGCCGGCCGTCCCGGGTGCGCGTCCCCTCCGGGAAGACGCCGACGAGCCGGCCCTCACGGAGCAGCCGGATCGCCGTCAGCAGTGCGCCCCGCGAGGCGTGCGCCCCGGCCCGGTCGACGGGCACCTGCCCCGTGGCGCTGAAGAAGTACGCCTGAGCGCGACCGCCGACCCCCGGGCGCGTGAAGTACTCGAGCTTCGCGAGGAAGGAGATCCGGCGGGTGCGGATCACCAGCGGCAGCAGCAGCCAGTCGAGGTACGACGTGTGGTTGCACGCCAGCAGCGCGGGGCCCCGCTTCGGAACGTTGGCCAGGCCCTCGACCCGCGGCCGGAAAGCCACCGTCAGGACAGGCGTGAGAACGACCTTCATCACCCAGTAGAGGTAGCCGGAACGCACGATCGGCGCTTCGGTCGCCGCGGGCGTCGTCGTGGGCGCGTCGGCTCGGGGTTCGGTCATGTTGCGTCGGAGTCTCCCCTAAACCCCCGGCGTCGTGCTACCCGCCAGGGACCGCGAGCCCGGGCTGACGGCGCGGAAGCGTCAGCTTCGTGTGGCGTGGGCTTCAGCCTGCGCCTCGTCGGGCGGGCACGGCTCCCGGAACCTGGTTGCTCGCGAGGGAGACCCCGCCCACGAGCAGCCCAAAGGCAGCGCCGACAGCGCCGAGAGAGCGAGCCACGCGGACCTCCGAACCGGGTTGCGTGACTGTCGCTAACTGGAGGTGAACTCCTGCCTGTGGGTCGCGGCGAGGCCGACGTAGTGGGTCGCGTTGTGGCGGATCAGCTCGAGCTCGCCGTCCGACAGCTCGCGCCGCACCGTGGCAGGGGCGCCGACGACCAGGGAGCGCGGCGGCACCTGGGTGCCCTCGGTGACGAGCGCACCCGCCGCTATCAGCGAACCGGCACCGATCCGGGCACCGTTCATGACGATCGAGCCCATCCCCACGAGCACGTCGTCCTCGATGACGCAGCCGTGCAGCACGGCCCGGTGACCGACCGACACCCCCGCTCCGACCTCGAGCACGAGCCCCGGGTCGGTGTGCAGCACACAGCCGTCCTGGATGTTGCTCCGAGGCCCGATCCGGATGGCGTCCCCGTCGCCGCGGACCACCGTCGTGTACCAGACGCTCGCCTCGGCGCCGACGGTCACGTCGCCTGCCAGCACGGCGTCGGGAGCGACCCAGGCGGTCCGGTCGACCTGCGGTTGGACGGCGCCGAGCGAGATCTGCATGCGCGCGACCCTAGGACGTGGGCGTTCGAGGGCCTACCTTCCCGCCATGCGCTGGTTGCACGAGAAGCTCGTCCGCGCTCCGCAGGCGACGCCCGTGGACATGAGCGGCAAAGCGGTCATCGTGACGGGCGCGACACCAGGCTCGCTGGGCGGCGAGACGACCCGCATCCTCCGCGACTGGGGTGCCGACGTCGTCACGACCACCCGCAGCGGCGGCTCGCACCCGCTCGATCTCACCGACGCGGAGTCGGTCCGCCGCTTCGCGGCCTGGTACGCCGACCCGCGCGGCACCCTCGCCGTGCTGGTGAACCACGCCGGCGTCCACCTGGACCTGTTGGGCCGCTGGGACGAGCCGCACCTCTCCGCTGACGGCTACGAGCTGCACTGGCGGACGAACTACCTCGGGACCATGCAGCTCACCCACCTGCTGCTGCCGGTGCTGCTGCGGACCGCCGAGGCGAAGGGCGAGGCACGCGTCGTCCACGTCGTCTCGAAGCTGCACACTCGAGGGCGCAACGCCGACCTGTTCAGCGCCCCTGCGGCGTACAGCTCGTGGAACGCCTACGGGCAGTCCAAGCTGGCCCTGGTGCACGCGATGCACGAGCTGCAGGACCACTACCGCGCCGCCGGGCTGCGGGCCTACGCGTTGCACCCCGGCTCGGTCTACACCGGCATCGCCACCAAGGGGCTCGACGGCCACCGCGTCGTGGGGGCGGTCCGCAGGGCGCTCGGCCCGCTCGAGCGGCTGGTGCTGCTCACGCCTGAGGAGGGCGCGCAGACGACGCTGATGTGCGCCACGGAGACCGACCTCGAGGGCGGCCGCTACTTCGCGGGCTGCCGTGGCCTGCCGGCCTCGGACGAGGCCGAGGACCGCGAGGTCGCGGGCCGGCTCTGGAAGGAGACGGAGGCACTCGTCGCCCGCCTGTAGCGACGCGCGACGAGCAGCACGACCCCGGCCACCAGCAGCGCGACGAGCAGCAGGACCCCGGACGCGCCACGGACCCACGCGACACTCGCCCGCTGGCCGGCCAACGGCACCACGGCAGCCGACATCACTGGCCTCCCAGCGACGGGAGCGCCGTGGACGACCAGGCTCTGCGGACCGCTCGTCAGCGAGAGCTGCAGCGGGCTGAGCTCCATCGTGAGCGCAGGCTCGAACCGTGGCTGTCCGGCAAGCTGGACGTGCCCGACGACGGCGACGCGGACCGGTGACAGCGGTAGGCCTGTCGCAGCCGACGCCGCCTTCACCCGTGCCTCGAGAGCGGTGAGGTCGAGGCGCACCCGACCGGAGACGGGGGTGAGCGACCTCGGATGTGCGGGGAGGGTCACGTGCCACCCTCCGGGCGAGCCGAGCTCGACGGTGAAGGCCATCGTGCCGGGCGCGCCGCGGTAGGCGTAGCCCACCGTGACCAGCCGCACGACCCGCCGGAACACCGGGTCGGGCGACGTGACGGTCGTGCCGTCATAGGCCGGGGTGTGGCCCACGGCCGCACTGTAGGAGTAGGTCATCGTCGGTGTCGACGGGGCGGCTACCGCGGTGGCCACCTCGACGGGACGGGTCCACGCCAGACCCCCCAGCACGACGCCCACGACGGCCACGGCGGCCGTCACGCCGGATGCGATGCGCAGGGCCGGGGACAGCGGGCCCAGAGGCAGGGCGGGGGACGACGCTGCTGCGTGCCGGGCCGGCCTCCCCCTGCGGCGCCTGGTCGCCTTGCCGCGCGCCGCCACCAGGAGCAGGAAAGCCAGGACGGCGAGCGCGGGAGGGCTGGTGACGCGATGCAGCCAGAGACCGCCCTGCGGGATGTGCAGGACGGCCCGGCCGACGAGGTCGCTCTCACGCGGCCGGGTCGGATCGACCGACTGGTTGTTGTCGCCCTTGAACACGAAGCCTCGGGGATCCCCGCCGACGATGCGGTGGAGGACCACCTGAGACTTGCCGGGGCGGCGGTAGGCCACGATCTCGCCCGGCGAGTAGGACTTCTGGCGCGACAGCACGACCAGGTCGCCCTGGTAGTAGACCGGCTGCATGCTCACGCCGTCGGTGACGACGAGAGCATTGCGCCCGGACAGGACGAGACCCGCGCCGGCCAGGCTGAGGACGGCGAGGACGACGGCCAGGGCAGTGGCCAGTCGGCGCGGTGTGCTGCTGCTCATGGGAGTCCTCCGTGATCGGGGCCGCCGGGGCAGGGGCGGCCCCGATCCAGGAGTTGCTTAGACCGAGACCGCGATCGACGTGATGCCCACGCGGTCGGCGCCGTCCGTCGTGCACGTGGAGACGTGGGTGGTCGCGTCGATGGCAGTGCAGGTGAAGGTGACCACGTTGCCGCCGGTGAAGGAGACGGTCGGCGTCTTGCCGTCGGCGTTGGAGTCGGCGAAGGTCAGGGCCACGCTGTTGACGGCCGTGTTGGCGGGCGCGTCCCCGAACGAGTAGTCGATGCTCGTCAGCGTCGCGCCGCTGATGCTCTGGTTGATGGTGCCGCCGACGTACTGGCTGGCGCCGGCGTTGCTGGTGAGGCCGCTGCCGGTGAAGGCCGAGCCGGTGGCGGCGACGAGGCACGCGACTGCGGTGCCGATGGCGATCTTGGTGATGGTGCGCATGGGGGTGTTCTCCTGTGATCGGGGCCCGGCTGTAGCGGGCTCGCTGTGACGCCAGGGGTCTCGGCTCGCTGACGACCTCAGGTGAAGCACATGGGGCGAGAACGACTCGAAGAGCACAGATCGACCCGGAACGGGATGTAGTGCTCCGGGACTAGTGAGAAAGGACCATGCCGAGGTCGTTCCCCAGACAACTACTCAGCGGCTGGTGACGGCACCGGGCGCCAGAACGTGAGCAGCAGGGCCAAGGCCCCGCCGATCCCCAGCGCCGCGCACCCGAGCGCCGTGGGCCATCCGAAGCCGTCGAGGTCAAGGGCGTGGTCCAGCGAGAGCCGCCCGGCGCCGGTGCCGCAGAAGAGCAGGCCGGCAGCGGTCAGCGTCATCACGTACTCGTAGCCCTCGCCGGGACGGAAGATGAAGAAGCCGTTCTTGCGGTGGTTGGTGATCCAGGCGACGAGCATCACCCCGACGACGGCGCCGCCCGCGAGGGGTGTGAACAGCCCGAACAGGAGCAGCACCCCGGCGCCGAGCTCCGTCAGCGAGGCCGTCCAGGCGTGCAGCCAGCCGGGCTTCATCCCGAGGCTCTCGAACCATCGTCCGGTGCCGGCGATCTTGCCGCCGCCCCAGATGTGGTTGTAGCCGTGCGCGACCATCACGGCCCCGACGGCGAGCCGGAAAACCAGCAGGGACAGGTCGAGTGGGTCGATCATGAGGACACCGACCCCGCACCGTAAGCCACCCGGATCACCGTCCCCTCCAGACCGGAGGGCGCTTCTCGGCGAAGGCGGTGGCGCCCTCGATCGCGTCCTCCGACACGAACACCGGAGCCATCAGCTCCGACTGCCG
The DNA here is from genome assembly GCA_033851885.1 of Frankiales bacterium. Lineage (GTDB taxonomy): Bacteria > Actinomycetota > Actinomycetes > Mycobacteriales > SCTD01 > RYN-111. Next base: position 4,774 of record JAWWOJ010000119.1, read on the forward strand.
CTTCCAGCCCTCGGCCAAGGTCCAGTCGGCGGTGCTGCGAGCGATCTCCTTGGTGACAGCGACCGCGAGCGGGCCGTTGGCCGCGATGAGCTCGGCGAGAGCGACGGCGGCATCGAGAGCCCCGCCTTCGGGTGTCAGCTTGTTGACCAGACCCACCTCCGCGGCGCGCGCTGCGGAGAAGGGTTCGCCGGTCAGGAGCATCTCCAGCGCGATCGCCTGCGGCACCCGACGAGCCAGCAGGAAGGCCGCTCCGCCCCCGGCCACGAGGGCGCGCTTCACCTCAGGTACGCCGAAGCGCGCCGTCTCGGCAGCGACGACGAGATCGCAGGCGAGCAGCAGCTCGAAGCCGCCGGCCAGTGCCCAGCCCTCGACGGCCGCGATGAGCGGCTTGCGGGGGGGCGTCTCGGTGATGCCGCAGAGGCCGCGGCCCTCGATCGCCGGCGTCTCGCCACGGAGGAACGCCTTGAGGTCCATGCCGGCGGAGAAGCTGCCACCGGCACCCGTGAGGACCCCGACCCGCAGGTCGTCGTCGGCGTCGAGCTCGTCGACGGCAGCCGCGACCCCCTTGGCCGTGGCCGTGTCGAGCGCGTTCTTGGCCTCGGGCCTGTTGAGGGTGATGACCTGCACGCTGCCGCGGCGCTCGACGATGACCTCGCTCAAGACCTGCTCCTCACCTGTCGGAAGTGACTGAGGTCATTCCACCGCACGCCCGTCGACGGCAGGAGATCGGGGTTGTATGTCCAAGTAATTCACTAGACATACATGTCAATCACCAGGAGCCTCCCCGTGCGTGCCCTCCGCCTGCTCGCTGCCGTCGCGTGCGCGGCCGCTGCCGTCGTACCCCTCTCGCAGGCGCGGGCCGACCCGACGTGCAGCTGGGCGGCGAAGTCCGAGCCGGACACGGTCAACGTCGCCTACCCGGACACCGACGCGTCCTACTGGTCTCATCCGTATGCCGCGGTGCCCGGGACGGAGCTGGTGATCCGCGGCACCTACGCCAAGGCGCGGTACTTCTCCTTCCACGTCTACCAGCCGAGCGGCGTGCCGCTCGACTCGATCTACGACGCGAAGATCACACCCGACCACGGCAGCAGCAACCCGTTCGCGGGTGGCGCCAGGTCGGCGAAGACCCAGCGGTACACGGTGCACGTCCTCTTCGAGGCCAAGCCGACGCACCCGGCACGGAACACGATCTACGCCGGGCAGATGGCCCTGGCAGGCGCCCACAACACCGGCGGGCTGCTCATGATGCGGGTCTACACGCCGGTCGACCCAGCATCCCCCCAGGGCAGCGTCCCGTTGCCGACGGTGACGACGCAGACGAGCTCGGGCCAGGTCCTGAGCACCGGCGGCTCGTGCAGTTCCGACCTGCCGAACGCCGGCGGCGCGGGCACCGAGGCCCTCAACCACGCGAGCTGGCCCGTCGAGGAGCAGGCGGCAACCAGCTCGATCACCTGGGGCAAGGCGTTCGGCAACAACGCCGCGGGCTTCTTCGGCAACCAGCAGAACGCCTACCTCACCGCCGGTATCGATCGGGCCTTCGGTCCGCTGGTCGTCATCCGCGGCAGGGCGATGCGCTTCCCGGACACCTCACGCGGTGTGCGGCCGAGCCGGTCCGACCAGGTGCGCTACTGGTCGTTCTGCCAGAACAGCAACAGCACCCGCGTGAACGCCTGCGCCGCCGACCGGCAGGTGGCGGTGGACCGGCACGGGTACTTCCTCATCGTCGTCTCCGACCCGTCGCAGCGACCGGCGAACGCGACGGCCCAGCACGGCGTGACCTGGCTGCCGTGGGGCGCCGCCGACGCGACGGCCACGTTGATCTACCGCAACATGGTCGCGACCTTCCCCTACGCCGTGCAGTCGGTGACCCAGGGCAGCGACCCGGTGAAGGTCATGGCCGATTACTACCCGCACGCCCGCTACTGCACGAAGACCGCGTTCGAGCACGGCGGCTGGCGCGGCTGCGCGGAGTGAACCCCTGTACGACGCAGAGTTTCGAGGGTGTTGCCGTTACTCCTGCGCGAGTGACGCGTTGAAGCCGTTGTG
>JAWWOJ010000141.1:0-6431 GCA_033851885.1 Frankiales bacterium
AGCAAGGCGCCGTTCGCGGTCACCGCGCCGCCGCCGTAGGCCTGGCAGCCACCGAGCACCGACAGCTGTCCGTCGACGCCGCCCAGCTGGTCGACATCGAGCAGGAACGCGTTGCCGCCCTTGCCCGCGGTCAGGACGCGCCGCCCGCCGGTCAGCAGCAGCGGTCCCATCGAACCGAGGTCGGCGTCGTCGGAGTTCTCCTTCGCCCAGTTCTTCGGCGCGAACCCGTCCTTCAACCCGAGCGCGGCCGACAGCCGCAGTACGGAGTCGCTGCTGTCCCACGCGCCGCCGGTCGAGGCGCCGTTGCCGGTCGTCACCAGCACGTCGGTCCCCAGCAGAGCCGGACCGGAGGCGCCCCAGATGCCCGCCTCGCGACGGGTCGGGACGGTGAAGGACCGAAGCGGCCCCGATCCAGACGTCGGCGCGGCCACCACCCGTCCCCGGTACTGGCCGCAGTCGCCATAGTTGCCGCCGTAGGCGATGTAGACCGTCGCCCCAGACAGCAGCAGCGCCGCTCGCTGCAGGTGGGTGGTCGGGTCCATCCCGGGTACGTCGACGACGCGGGTCAGTCCGACGGTGCCCGTCGTCGCGCGGACGCCGTAGAGAACGTGCCGGACACCGCTCTCGGTCGCGACCGCGAAGACCAGACCGGTGCGCGGGTCGTAGACCGGGGTGCCCGTGAACCCGATCGGGTCGATGTTGCCGCACGGCAACGCGGATCCCGGGAGCGGGGCGGCCAGGTGCCGGCGCCACCTGACCCGGCCCGTGAGGAGGTCGAGTGCGTAGAGCGAGCCGCCCTCCGTCGCGGCGATGACCCGGCCGCCGACGACGAGCGGGCTGCCGTACACGCGACCGTCGAGTGCTGCCTTCCACGCGACCGCCGCGCCCGACGGATCGGGACCGGCCACGTTGCTCGCGCGCTGGGTGTCGCCGCCGTACGTCGTCCAGTCCTGTGCCGCCGCCGCGCCGGGCGAGGGGGTTGAGGGTGGCAGCGAGGTGCGCGTCGGACTGGGGACGGCGGACCCGGAGCTGCAGGCGGCCACGAGGGCGACGGCGGCCAGGGAGCGTCGCATGCGCCCTCTCTACCCCACCCGGATGAGGAGCTCGCCGTGCAGGACGCTGAGCCAGGCGCCGTCGCGCTCCACGAAGCGGTGCCAGCCGGCGGTCACCAGGTCGAGATCGTCCTGGCTGGCCAGGCCGCTGGTCAGCAGCTGGGTGGCGAGGGCGGACTGCTGGATCCGCTCGGCCCACATGCCGCCCCACCAGGCGCGGTCCTCCGGAGTCGCGAAGCACCAGGTGCTCGAGCTCGGCGTCACGTCCGTCAGGCCGGCCTCGAGCGCCCACGACAGCAGCTCGCGGCCTGCCTGGGGGTGGCCGCCGTTCGCCGTCGCGGCTTGCTGGTAGAGGTCCATCCATCGGTCCAGCCCACGGCAGGCGGGGAACCACGTGAAGCCGAGGTAGTCGCTGTCGCGGACCGCGACGATCCCGCCGGGCCTGCACACCCGCGCCATCTCGCGCAGCGCCTGCACGGGGTCGGCCACGTGCTGCAGCACTTGGTGGGCGTGCACGACGTCGAAGCTGTCGTCCGGAAAGGCGAGGGCGTGCACGTCGCCGAGCACGCACTCGACGCCGGCGGACTGGGCGAGGGCGACAGCTTGCTCCGTCGCCTCGAGACCCACGACCTCACGCACTCGACCGGCGAGGTCACGGGTGATCGTGGCCGGGCCGCAGCCGACGTCGAGCAGCCGCTCGTCGCCCCGCAGGTGGGGGAGCAGGTAGCCGCAGGAGTTCTCCGCGGTGCGCCAGCGATGCGAGCGAAGGACGGTCTCGTGGTGCCCGTGCGTGTAGGTGCCCATGGTTCGACCCTAGACCGTCGTCCCACATGACGAAACAGCCATCCCAATATATAAGACAGGACAGAAACCTCGGCTGATCAGTCGAGGCCGACCAGTCTTGCGCTGTCGTCCCACAGCCGGCGGGCCATCTCCGGGTCCTGGGCGTAGTCCTTGGTCTGGTGCACCTTGCGGTCGACGAAGTACGCGCCCGACACCGCGACCGGCTCGGAGGCGAGGAACAGCGTCGTCTCCGCTCCGTCGGCCGGGCTCTTGATGAAGGGCCTGGCCACCTTGAGGAACAGCACACCGAGCTTGTTGTCCCGAGCCAGGCCCGTGCTCACGAAGCCCGGGTGCAGGCAGTTGGCCGTCACGCCGGTGCCCTCGAGCCTGCGGGCGAGCTCGCTGGTGAACAGGATGTTGGCGAGCTTGCTGCGGCCGTAGACCTTCAGCGGCCTGAAGGACCTGGTGCTCATGTAGTCGTCGGGCTCCATCGCGCCGAAGGTGTAGGCGTCCGAGGCGACGTTGACGATCCGCGACGGCGCCGACGCCACGAGGCGGTCGAGCAGCAGCCGGGTCAGCAGGTAGGGCGCCAGGTGGTTGACCGCGAAGACCTTCTCGTAACCGTCGACGGTCTCCTCGCGGCGCTGGAGCACGAGGGCGGCGTTGTTCACCAGCACGTCGATGCGCGGCCAGTCGGCGAGCAGCTCGTCGGTCAGCCCACGGACCTGCTCCAGCTCGCTGAAGTCAGCCCGGTAGCTCTTGACGTCGGCGGCCCCGGCCTCGCGGCAGCTGCTCGCGACGGCCTCCAGCCGTCCGATGTCGCGTCCCACCAGAGCCAGCGACCCGCCGAGCCGGGCGAGCCCGAGGGCTGTCGCCGTACCGATGCCGGAGCTCGCGCCGGTCACGATGCACGCCTTACCTGCCAACTCCGTCATCTGCCGATGTAAGCACTTGCCTTGCCTGGCAGGGTGTGGAGGTGCCCCCCTGGAAGACCTGGACCGCCCTCGGTCTCGTCTACGTGGTGTGGGGATCGACCTACCTCGCGATCGCCTACGTCGTCGAGTCGTTCCCGCCGCTGCTCGCCGGCTTCCTGCGCTTCGCCGTCGCCTCGATCCTGCTGCTGGCCTTCCTCCTGGTACGACGCGGGCGCTCGCTCCGGGCCACCCGCAGGCAGTGGATGGGCGCCGCCGGCATCGGCCTGCTGCTGCTCCTCTGCGGCAACGGCGGCGTCACCGTCGCGGAGGAGCGCGGGCTGCCGTCGGGCCTGACGGCGCTGCTGGTCGCCGGCGTGCCGCTCTATGTCGCGGTGTTCCGCCTACTCGGCCGCGACCGGCCCGCCGGCAGGACGGTGACCGGCGTGCTCATCGGCTTCGTCGGGCTGGGCATCCTGCTGCTGCCGGGCACCCGGCCGTCCGGCGTCTCGTTCGGACCGGCGGGCCTGGTGCTGGCGGGGAGCTTCTGCTGGTCGTTCGGGTCGGTGCTGTCGACGCGGCTCGACCTCCCGTCGGATCCGCTCGTCACGACCCTCGGCGAGATGCTCGGTGGCTCGCTGGGCTTCCTCATCGCTGGGCTGGTGGCGGGTGAGCGGTTGCCGACCTCGCACGTGACGAGTGCCAGTCTGGTGGGGCTGGCGTACCTCGTTGTGTTCGGGTCGATCGTCGCCTTCACGGCGTACTCCTGGCTGCTGGGAACGGCACCGGTGAGCACGGTGGCGACCTATGCCTACGTCAACCCGGTGGTCGCCGTCGTGCTCGGAGCCCTGTTCCGTGGCGAGGACCTCACCGTGACCTCCGTCGTCGGCGGCCTGGTCACGGTGGTCGCGGTGGTCGTGGTGGTGTCGCAGGAGGGCGGGGGTCAGCGTCTGGATGGCGCGGAGCCGAGCGCCGCGCCGACCGCGCTGCCCACGACGACGGTGGGCAAGCGGTAGGTCACGAACCGGTGGAGCGACAGGGCCGGTTGCGGATCTCGGACACGTAGTCGTCGGGGGCACCGGCGGTCTCGGCGGCATCGGCCAGCACCCCGAGGTACCGGGCCGACGGCAGGCCGCCCTCGAAGCCGTCCAGGATGTAGGTCCACGCCACCCGGTCACCCTCGAGCAGGGCCACCCGGATGCGCACCTTCCGGTAGAGGCCGTTGTCGGCCCCCTCCCACGCGTCGAGCACCTTCTCGTCCAGGGGGGTGACGTCGTACAGGCTCACGTAGACGTGCTCCCCTGGCGCCTCGGCGATGGTCGCCAGCGAGCCCTCCCAGCCCAGGTCCTCGCCGCCGAAGGTCAGCCGCCAGCCCTCGACCCAGCCCGTACCGGAGGCAGGCGAGTGCGGACACCGCTCGCGCATCTGCGACGGGTCCATGTTGCTGCCGTAAGCGGCGTACAGGGCCACGCGCGGCAGCCTAGCGATCAGCGACAATGCTTCCGTGACGCGAATCGCCATCATCGGTGGGGGACCTGCTGGGTACGAGGCCGCGCTGGTGGCTGTGCAGCTCGGCGCCGAGGTGACCCTCGTCGACCGGGACGGTGTGGGCGGCATGTGCGTGCTCGCCGACTGCGTGCCGAGCAAGACGTTCATCGCCACCAGCGAGGCGATGACCACGCTGTCGCAGGCCGATCGGGTCGGGGTGCATGGCGAAGGCACCGTGACGGTGCAGGTCGCGGAGGTGCATGCCCGCGTCAAGGCGCTCGCGCTCGCGCAGAGCAACGACATCGCGTCCAACCTCGTGCGCCACGGGGTCACGATCCTGCACGGCTCCGCCCGGCTGCTGCCGGGCCGCAAGGTCCTGGTCGGTGCTCAGACGATCACCGCCGACGTGGTGCTGCTCGCGACCGGCGCCAGGCCGCGGGTCGTCGCCGGCGCCGAGCCCGATGGCGTGCGGATCCTCGACTGGCGCCATCTCTACGACCTGCCCGAGCTGCCCTCCCACCTCGTCGTCGTGGGCTCGGGCGTCACCGGTGCGGAGTTCGCCAGCGCCTACCTCGCGATGGGCTGCCAGGTCACGCTCGTCAGCTCCCGTGACCGCGTGCTGCCGTCCGAGGACCCTGACGCGGCCGAGCAGCTGCAGCAGGTCTTCGTCCGCAACGGCATGCGGGTCCTGCGCGGTCGCGCCGCCGAGGTCGAGCGCACCGCCGACGGGGTGCTCGTCAAGCTCGTCGACGGGTCCTCGGTCTCGGCCTCGCACTGCCTCATGACGGTCGGCTCGGTGCCCAACACCGGTCACCTCGGCCTCGAGGAGGCCGAGGTGCAGGTCGATGACGGCGGCTTCATCAAGGTCGACCGGGTGTCGCGCACGACGGCCGACGGGGTCTATGCGGCCGGCGACGTCACGGGCGTGCTCATGCTGGCCTCCGTGGCGGCCATGCAGGGCCGCATCGCGATGTGGCACGCCCTCGGCGAGGCTGTCGCGCCGCTGCGGCTCGGCACCGTGTCGGCCAACGTCTTCACCGACCCCGAAGTCGCCTCGGTCGGCGTCACGCAACGACAGGTCGACGACGGTCTCATCGCCGCGACCGCGATCAAGCTGCCGCTCGCGACGAATGCCCGGGCCAAGATGCAGGGCCTCACCGACGGCTTCGTGAAGCTGTTCTGCCGCCCGGGCTCAGGCTCGATCCTGGGCGGGGTGGTCGTCGCCCCGCGCGCGTCCGAGCTGATCTTGTCGGTCTCGCTGGCGGTGCAGCACGGGCTCACCGTGGATCAGTTCGCCCACACCTTCTCGATCTATCCGTCGCTGTCGGGCTCGCTCACCGAGGCGGCCCGCCAGCTCATGCTCCACGAGGCCTGACCCCCCGGCCGGCGTGAATGGATACAGCACTTCCCTTCTGAGCCCAAAGACCGCAGTGCAGTATCCATTCATCGCGGTCGGGGGGGTTAGTCCTTGATGTCGCAGAGGGTCGCGCCGGCCGTCACGACCTCGCCGACCGCTGCCGACAGGCCGCTGATGGTGCCGGCCTTGTGGGCGTTGAGCGGCTGCTCCATCTTCATGGCCTCGAGCACGACGATGAGATCGCCGGCCTCGACCTGAGCGCCGTCCTCGACGGCGACCTTGACGATGGTGCCCTGCATCGGCGACGTCAGTGCGTCGCCGGAGGCGGCAGCTCCCGCCTTGCCCGCTGCCGTGCGCCGGGCCGGCCCCTTCTGGGCCGGCGCCCCACCCCCACCGAAGCCCGACGGCAACGAGACCTCGAGGCGTTTGCCGCCCACCTCGACGACGACTGTCTCGCGAGGGGCGGCCTGCTCGTCAGTGCCGACCGCACCGACGTAGGGGTCGAGGTCGTTGTCGAACTCGGTCTCGATCCAGCGGTTGTGCACGGTGAACGGCTCGCTCGTGAACGCGGGGTCGGTGACGACCTTGCGGTGGAACGGGATGAGCGTTGCCATGCCGTCGACGGTCAGCTCGTCGAGCGCACGCCGCGAGCGCTCGAGCGCCTCCTGACGGGTGGCGCCGGTGACGATGAGCTTGGCCAGCAGCGAGTCGAACGCGCCTCCGATGACAGAGCCGGACTCGACACCGGTGTCGACGCGGACGCCGGGACCGAGCGGAGGCACGAACGTCGTCACGGTGCCGGGTGCGGGCAGGAAGCCGCGGCCCGGGTCCTCGCCGTTG
>JAWWOJ010000151.1:0-2846 GCA_033851885.1 Frankiales bacterium
CTTGTCCAGCATCGGCACGATGAAGAACAGACCAGGGCCCTTGGCGCCGATGCACCGGCCGAGGCGGAAGATGACGCCTCGCTCGTACTCCTGCACGATCTTCAGTCCGTTGGCGAGCACGAGCACCACGACGATCGCGAGGACGATGAGCAGGGCGCCGACCAGCTGAGGGCTCATGCACGAAAGGTCCCTCATGAGCCCTCAGGACCGGTGCAGGCGCGCCCGACACTCGGTGGCGATGAGTTCGACGGTTTGGGAGCGTCGACACTGACATGGTGGAAGACAAGGCCCGCTGGGTGGCGCTCTACGTCCTGTGCGCAGGGATGCTCATGATCGTCCTCGACGTGACGGTCGTGAACGTCGCGCTGCCGTCCATCCAGGACGACCTGCACTTCACCAGCGCGGGCCTCGCGTGGGTCGTGAACGCCTACCTCATCGCGTTCGCCGGGCTGCTGCTGCTGTCCGGTCGGCTCGGCGACCTGCTGGGCCGTCGCCGCGTACTGCTCCTCGGGCTCGGTGTCTTCACGGTCGCGTCGTTGCTCTGCGGTGCCTCGCAGAACCAGACCGAGCTGGTGGCCGCACGCTTCCTCCAAGGTATCGGCGGGGCGCTCGCCTCCGCGGTCATCCTCGGCATGATCGTGGCCCTGTTCCCGGAACCGGCGGCGCAGGCCAAGGCGCTCGGTGTCTACGGCTTCGTGGCCTCCGCGGGAGGTGCGCTCGGGTTGCTCGCCGGCGGTGTCCTCACCCAGGTCCTCAACTGGCACTGGATCTTCTTCGTCAACATCCCGATCGGCCTCGTGACGGCGTGGTTCGCGGTGCGGCTGGTACCGGACGACCGCGGGCTCGGCCTGCGCGCGGGTGCGGACGCCCTCGGTGCCGTGCTCATCACCGCCTCCCTGATGACCGCGGTCTACGGCGTGGTCACCTCGGCCTGGTGGTTGCTGGCACCGGCCGCGGCGCTGCTCGCCGGCTTCGTGTGGCGGCAGGCCACCGCAGCCAAGCCGCTCATCCCGCTCGAGCTGTTCCGCTCCCGCGTCACCGTCGGCTCCAACGTCGTGCAGGTGCTCACGGTGGCAGGCATGTTCGGCATGTTCTTCCTCTGCACCCTCTATGTGCAGCGGGTGCTTGGTTGGGATGCCCTGGAGATCGGTCTCGGGTTCCTGCCCACCACCGTCATCATGGGCGTGATGTCGCTGCGGGTGAGCGACCGCGTCGTGAGCCGGTACGGCGGTCAGCCGACGCTGCTCGTCGGCACGCTGCTCGCGACGGTCGGGCTGGCGCTGTTCACGATCGCACCGGTCGACGGCGTCTACCTGGTGCACGTGCTGCCCGGCATGACGCTCGTGGGCCTCGGGATGGGGGTGGCCTTCCCCGCGCTGATGGCGCTCGCCATGTCGGAGGTCGCGCCGGAGGATGCCGGGATCGCGTCCGGCCTGGTCGGCACCACGGCCGAGGCCGGCGGTGCGCTCGGGCTCGCGGTCCTCGCGACGCTCGCCAACACCCGAACCGGAACCCTGACCGGACGGGGCGTCGGCGAGCTGCAGGCGCTGACCAGCGGCTACCACCTGGCGTTCGGCGTCGAGGCGCTGATGCTGCTCACCGCGGCCGGCGTGGTCGCGACGGTCCTCAAGCCGAGGGTGGACGAGGAGTCCTTCATCGAGCGGGTGGCAGCCTGATGGCGATGAGTGGGGGATCGTCGCGCGTCACATCGTGTGCGAGGCTCGGACGGTCGCGAGGAGGACATCATGACGACGACTCTTTCCGCTCCTGGGCTGGAGGAGATCGAGCAGTACCGCACCGAGCTGCGCGGGTACTGCTACCGGATGCTGGGCTCGACCTTCGACGCCGACGACGCCGTGCAGGAGACGCTCGTCAAGGCGTGGCAGAAGTCCGACAGCTTCGAGGGTCGCTCGTCGGTGCGGTCGTGGCTGTACCGGATCGCCACCAACGTCTGCCTCGACAGCCTGCGCGCCCGCGGCCGGCGTGCGCTGCCGATGGACCTCTCCTCTCCCGCGTCCCCGCTCACGCCGCCTGACCACACGCTCCCCGGCTCCGCCTGGCTCGAGCCGGTGCCCGACGCCGACGTCACGCCGCTGTCGGCGGACCCCGCGCTGAAGGCGGTGTTCAGCGACAGCATCCGGCTGGCGTTCGTCGCGGCCCTGCAGACGCTGCCGCCGAAGCAGCGTGCCGTCCTGATCCTGCGCGAGGTGCTGTGCTGGCAGGCCACGGAGGTCGCCGAGCTGCTCGACACCACTGTGGCGGGTGTGAACAGCGCCCTGCAGCGCGCCCGGGCCACCCTCGGCGCCGCTGACCTGTCGAACCCGGCGCCCTTGGAGCAGGCCGACAAGGAGCTGCTCGCTCGCTACGTGAAGGCCTTCGAGGCCTACGACATCTCCGCACTCGTGGCGCTGCTGCACGAGGACGCGAGCATCTCGATGCCACCGATGGCGATGTGGCTGCAGGGCGTGGCGGACCTGTCCGCCTGGTACCTCGGCTTCGGCATCGGGTGCAAGGGCTCGCGGCTCGTCCCGACCGTCGCCAACGGGCTGCCGGCCTTCGGCCAGTACCGTCCCGACCACGACAACGGCGGCCACCAGGCCTGGTCGCTGCAGGTCCTCGAGATCACCGACGGCGCGGTGGCGCACATCCACCACTTCCTCGACGTCGAGAAGCTGTTCCCCCGCTTCGGCCTGGACCTCCACATCCCCACCGTCACGTGATCAGGAGGGAGAGGCGCGGCTGACCCGCCGGCGGGTCAGCCGTCAGATCCCCGGGTGGTCATCCGAGAGGACGTCGCCCAGGCCGCACGCCGTGAACAGCCGGACGTCGGCGCCCACCACCTCGAG
>JAWWOJ010000154.1:0-10121 GCA_033851885.1 Frankiales bacterium
GTTGGGGCCGAGCAGCGCGACGACGGCGTTGTCCGGGACCGTCAGCGAGACGTCGCGCAGCACCGTGCCCGTGTCGTACCCGGCTGTGATGTTCTTCAGCTCAAGCAACGGAGACCTCACCGAGGTAGGCGGCCCGCACGAGGTCGCTGTTGAGGGCGTCGTGCGTCGTGCCCTGGTAGATGATCTTGCCGAAGTCGAGAACGTAGATCTGGTGGCAGATCTCGGAGACCAGCGCCATGTCGTGCTCGACGATGAGGATGCCAACGCCGGTGCTGTCGACGAAATCGGTGAGCACCTTGCCGAACATCTCCGTCTCGGACACATCCAGGCCGGAGGACGGCTCGTCGAGGAGCAGAAAGGAGAACGGCGTCGCGATCGCGCGGGCCAGCTCCACGAGCCGGCGCTGACCGGTGGACAGGTCACCCACGGTGCGCTTCGCGAGGGGCGTGATGCCGCACCTTTCCATGGCGTCGGCCGCACGCGCAGCGACGTCACGGGTCTCGCTCGGCGTCGCGAACAGCTGGCCGAGGATGCGGCGTGACGAGAACATCGCCGACGGGCCGGTGCGGACGTTCTCCAGCACGGTCATGCTCTCGAACAGCTCCATACGCTGGAATGTCCGGCCGAGACCGCGGTGCGCGCGGTTCGACGAGCTGTGTCCGTCGAGCCGCTGGTCACCGAGGTGGACCGAGCCGGACACCGGCCGGTTCCGGCCGCTGCACGCGTTGAAGAAGGTCGTCTTGCCCGCGCCGTTCGGACCGATCAGTCCCGTGATCTGACCACCGCGGGCCGTGACGCTCGCGTCGTTGACGGCGGTAATGCCACCGAACTTGACGACGACGTTCTCGACCACGAGGTCGACGCCACGCGCCGTGAGTGTGCCTGCTCCCGCGACCACGTCAGCTCCTTCCGGTCATTGCCAGCTCGCGCTCGCGTCGGGTCAGTGGCTGGATGGCCGTGACCGGTGTGGGCTCGTAGCGAGACGTGACGGGGCTCCGCGTCTCGTCGCGCTCGTGGCCACGCTTGCCGAGCAGGCGGCCGAGGCTCATCCCGGGGGCGATGGCGACCAACAGGGCGAGTGCCCCGAAGATCGCACCCTGGTACTTGATGAACGTCGGGTCGTCGAAGCCTGGGTAGATCTTGATGACCTGGAAGAGGAAGGCCGCCAGGAAGGGAGAGAACAGCGGACGTCTGCCGCAGAATCCGAGCACGGCGACGAACGCCAGCGAGACGGTGTAGTCGAACGTGCCACCCGCACTGCCGGATGCGGACTGCGGCACGCCAGCCAGCACACCGCCACCGACCGCCGCGAGGAAGGCGGCGATGCAGAAGACCAGCACGCGCGTCACGGTGGTGTTGGTGCCGTGGGCGTCGAGCGCGTCGGGGGAATCCGACAGCGCCCGGAGCAGCGAGCCGAGCCGGCTCCGCAGCACGAGGATCACCAGTGCCGAGGTGAGCGCCGCCACGAACAGAGCGAGGTAGTAGTAGCTGGTGTCGGTGGTGAAGTCGATCCCGAAGATGTGCGGGCGGTTGACCACGACGCGGTTGTTGCGCCCGAACATCAGGAAGCTGCTGTAGAAGATCTGCTGCAGCAAGATGCCGAAGCCGAAGGTCGCGACGGCGACGTAGATGCCGGACAACCGGATCGCGGGAATCGACACGATGGCGGCACCGGGCAGCGTGACCAGGCCGCCGATGAGCACCGCGAGCAGCCACGGCACGCCGTGCCCTAGCAGGTGGCCGGTCGTGGTCGCCCCGATCGCGGCGAACCCGAGGTGGCACAGCGAGATCTGGCCGGACGTGTAGGTGATCAGACCGAGCGACGCGAAGATGATCGCGTAGGCGAGGGCCGAGGCGTACTGCGACATGTCCGAGCGCTGCACCACCGCCGGCACCAGGACCAGTCCGGCCAGGCTCAGGCCCATGCCGGCCGCGGTCACCCTGGGACTGAACCGCTTCACGGGTCGGAACCGCCGGGCGTTGCGCGCTCCTCGTTGGACGAACTTGTGCCGTGGCACGACGAGCAGCGTTGCGAACAGCACCATGAAGGGCAGGTTGCTCGGCAGCAGCTGGATCACCAGGCTGTCGGCCCGTGAGAAGAAGTTCGGCAGGTACGAGACCAGGACACCGATCACGATGCCGCCGAGGACTGTCATCGGCAGGTTCTCGAACCGGCCAACCGCCGCGGCGCCGTAGGCCGCGATCACCAGAAGGATCAGGGTGTTGACGGAGACGCCCAGCTTGGGCGCCAGCAGCATCCCTGAGATCGACGCGAAGCACGACCCGAGCACCCACGCGAAGCGCCGGACGGCTGCCGGGTTCGTCGCCTGGAGGCTGAGCAGGTTGGCGTCGTCGACGACCGCGGTCATGGCCTTCCCGAGCCGGGTGCGGCTGAAGAAGAAAAACAGCCCGAACGACGATCCCAGCGCGAAGGCGGTGATGATCATGTCTCCGCCAGAGATCAGCACCCCGTTGATCGTCACACCGCTCTGGGGCAGGAAGCTGGGGAAGGAGATCGCGGCTGAGCCGTAGCGCGCGGTGCACAGCGACTGGAGCATGACGAGAAGGCCCACGGTTGCGATCACGACGGTCACGGTCGCTGCTTGCGACAGCAGGTTCGCCAGGCGCTCGAGCAGCAGACCTCCGAGCACCCCGACGATGAGCAGTGCCAGCACAAACGCGACCGGCCAGGGCATGCCGTTGAGGATGCGGAACTGGTAGAAGGCGTAGGCCGAGGTCGCGGCAAGTGCGCCGTGCGCGAAGTTGAAGACACCAGCGGTCTTGTAGGTGAGGACCAGACCCAGCGCGCACAGCGCGTAGATCGCGCCGTCCGAGATGCCGGGGATGGCGTAGGTGAAGAAGGTGCTCATGGGCGGCACACTCCGCAGGCTGCGCGCCCCGAGCGCTCGTGCTCCGAGCGGGTCGCGGCGACGAAGCACTTGTGGACGGCCAGCGGGCAGTCCGCCTGGTGGTAGTGCGTGAGCCCCTCTCCGGCGACGAGCGCGTCAACCGGTGCGTGGAGCAGGTCGTGCGCGGGTTGCGTCTGGGAGGGGACCACCGCGACGGGGGCCGGGTCGCCGAGCAGCGCCATCCGGCGCACGCCCACGGCGCGCCTGCCGGACAGCAGGAACAGGATGCCGGCGGCGTTCGACGCGACGAGCGCAACGATGCCGACGTTCAAGCCGACCACCTGGTCGTCCCAGGTCGCCTTGCCGGCCACGGAAAACCACGCACCAGCGAGGACGACTCCGGACAGGGCGACGACGGAGCCCCAGCGCGAGATGTCCCGTGGCGTCCACAGCATCGGCGGCGCGGCAGCAGTCGCTTGCGTGCGGGTCGAGGCCTGCCCGTCGTGGGCCAGCAGGCGCCCGACCGGGCTACGCGTCATGTGTGGCCGCCGTGGCCTTGGCTCGCGGGGTCCGGCGAGGAGCGGTGGTGGCGGATCGCGCAGCCTTTGCCGCGGACACGTCAACGATGCTGTCGCTCACCTCAGGTGCACGACGCGCCGTGAAGGCTGGCGCGGCGGCAGCTTCCGCCCCCTCCTCCCACCGGAGAACCCCTTCGCCGATGGCCGCCTCGATGCGGTCGAGCTTGCGCCACTCGTCACGCAGGTCGGCGCTGATCCACAGCGTGGAGCCGATGCCCAGGAGGAACACTCCCCCGACACCGCCCGACAGGATGTACGGCGACTGCTCGGCCAGCAGGGCGGTGCCGCTGACACCGATCCAGCCGAACAAGAGGAACAACGCACCCAGGCCGGTCAGGCCGATGGCGCCGGCCCGGTCCCACTGCGTCTTGAGAAGCTTGTTCAGATCCATGACCCCTCCGGGGCTCTCGTCGCCTGTTGCGTGGCGGGTTCTGGTCGGGTTCTGGTCGGGGTGGTGCGGAAGGGGTCACTTGTTCGGGTCGCTGGGGGCTCGGGTCGTCGTGCAGGTCGGCTTGCTCACCGGCGTCTGCCAACCACTGCCGTCCTTGTTGGAGATGGCGGCGAACAGGCAGTACGGGATCTTCGGGTTGGCACCTCGCCGGAAGGTCAGCGGGGCGGTCAGCCCTCCGAGGGTGTCGCCCTTGAGCGCGTAGAGACCGTCGATGAGCTCCTTGGTCGTGGTGCTCGCGTTTCCCGTGAGCTTGGCGCCGGCCTTGACGAGCAAGGCCCCCGAGACCCAGCCCAGGCTGGCAGCGTCACCGGTGGTGAAGCCCGGGTTGAAGCGCTTCACGGACGCCTGGTAGTACTTCTCGGCCGACGTTGCGTTGGCCATCCAGGCGAAGGTGTTGAGCGGGATGTAGGTGTTGCCGAGCAGCGGCTCACCCAGGAACTGCTTCTCGTTGCCGACACCGAGCGGATAGGCGATGAGCTTCGGGTGGAAGCCGACTTGGTTGCAGGACTGCACCATGCGCTTCTGCGACGCCGCATCGAACGTCATCGCCAGAGCCTTCACGCCAGCGTCCTTGAACTGCTGGCATTGCGATGTGTACGACGGCGACGTGATCGAGACCTGCGTCGACTTCTTGTCGGACGCCTTCTTGCCATCGATCGTCACGGTCTTGGTCAGCTCCGTGAACGCCCGGTCGATCTGCTGGCAGGCCTGCGGGACCTCCAGGCAGTACACGTCGCCGAGAGCCGTCTCGTGGTGATAGCGGATGGCCGCGTCCAGGTAACCGTAGGAGATGGCCTGCGGTGGCGAGCCTTGCGGGAACATCAGCGGCTGCGTGTACCAGGTGTTGTTCGTGATGTCGGAGCCGATGATCGGGATGCCCGAGTCGTGGACGACCTTCACCATGGCGTCGACGGTGAGCACCTGGATGTTGCCCACGAAGGCCTTGATGTGGTCGTTCTGGATCTCCCGCTGCGCCACGGTGACCGCGGTGGACGGATCGCCCTGGTCGTCACCGAAGACGAGCTGGATGACGTGCCCGTTGAGGCCGCCGCAGGCGTTCTGCGACTTGACGAAGGTCTGCAGGGCGGGCACGACGGGGGAGAACAGCTCCCCCAGCACGCCCGACAGCGTGCTGACGTTGCCCAGCTTGACCGGACTCCCCGTCGCGGGCTTGCATGCCGCGGTGCCGCCGAAGATGGGGAGGTTGTTGACGTCAACGGCGGTCGCTCCGCCACCGCCTGTGCTGCCGCCGCCCGTTGTGCCCCCGGTGCCCCCTCCGGAGCTGCTGGAGCCACCCGAGCCGCTCGTCGTACCGGTGGAACCGGTCGTGAGTCCGCCGGAAGTCCCACCGGTGGTCGTACCGCTCGTGCTGAGGTCGCTCGATGTGCCAGCGCTCGTGTGACCTGGTGCACCCGTGCCGACCTGACTGCCGTCGCCGGTCTGTGCGCCGGTCTGGGCGAGCGCGCTGCCGGCCTGCACCTCTGCATGGGTCAGCCGCGAACCGCAGCCCGTCAGGAGAAGGGCACCTACGGCAAGCAGGGCTGCTGCCGAACGACCGCGCCGGCTGCTTCGGGACGTGATGACCGTGTGGTCCACGGACCCTCCTCAGGGTCAAGGGGTTCACCGGTGCGACAACGCCCGGGATGTGAAGATTCATGAACGCTAATCGCCGTTAACACCTGATGTCAACAGGGCACCCGGACGGTTTCTCGGGCTGAACACGGCTGTGCTGACAGCTACGACGATTCCAGGACGGCTCGGACACACCTCCATGAACCTTCGACCAGCTGCTATGTAGTTAGTAGCGGATTACTCGTTACACTTGCTCTCCCGGGCACGTATCCCGTGCCCTAGATTGCGACCGCGGGTGATCCCCGAGGCACCGCTGACGCAGGAAGGCTCACGACTGTGACCAGGCCGGCCCCGGACAACGCCCGTACGCCACGTCAGCGTGAGCTGATCGCCGTGGCGGCTCGGCTGTTCGCCCAGCGCGGCTACCACGCCGTTGGGATCAACGACATCAGCGGTGAACTCGGCCTGACAGGGCCCGCCTTCTACCGCCACTACCCCAGCAAGGAAGCGCTGCTCATCGCGGTGCTCGACTACGCGATCAGCTCGCACCTCGAGGAGGTCGGTGACCTGGTCGCGTCCATCTCGGATCCCTTCGAGACGATGCAGGCCATCGTCCAGCACCACGTCGACTTCGTGTACGAGCAGACCGAGAACATCATGACCTGGCGGACCGAGTTCAGGAGCCTCCCGGAGCCGGACCGTCACCGGCTCCGCTACCTGCAGCGGCTCTACACCGAGGAGTGGGTGCGCACCCTGCGCCAGCTGCGGCCCGAGCTCGGCATCGATCAGGTGCGGGCGATGTGCCACGGCGCGATCGCGATGCTGCAGTCCCCCATCGAGTTCCACAACAAGCTGACCCGTGAGGACGTCGCGCCCATTCTGTTCCGGATGGTGATGCAGGCCCTCATGTCCACGGAGATCCCCGAGCTCGAGCCCGCCAAGGCCCGCGCGGCCGCCCGTCGCGACTGACGGGTCCCGCACCATCCTGTTCACGGCTGCTTACGTTCGTTGACAGGTCGCCGTTGCGGGGTTTCCAGGCTGCAGCCATAGCCATGCTGGACATCTCAGACGCACGTTGTTAATGTCCATTCACCTTGTCGGTGAGATCGAGCTGACAACAACTGAGAGGTACGGCGTGCCTGTCCTGCGCTCCACCCTCGACCTCGGTGACGAGGAGCACGCGGCCAACCAGGCCCACAACGAGGGACTCCTCAAGCTGCTTGACGAGCAGCTCGGCCTGGCCCGTGCCGGCGGCGGACCGAAGTACGCCGAGCGGCACCACAAGCGCGGCAAGCTGCTGGCACGCGAGCGCATCGACCTGCTCGTGGACTCGGGCTCGGCCTTCCTCGAGCTGAGCAGCCTCGCCGCGTGGGGCACTGACTACACGGTGGGCGCCAGCATCGTCACCGGGCTCGGGGTCGTCGAGGGCGTCGAGTGCGTCGTCCTCGCCAACGACCCGACGGTGAAGGGCGGGACGAGCAACCCCTACACGTGGAAGAAGATCCACCGCGCGATGGAGATCGCGCGGGAGAACCGGCTGCCTGTCATCAACCTCGTCGAGTCCGGCGGCGGCGACCTGCCCAGCCAGGCGGAGTTCTTCGTCGGCGCAGGTGCGCAGTTCCGGGAGCTGACCCAGCTGTCCGCAATGGGCGTCCCGAGCATCGCGCTCGTCTTCGGCAACTCGACGGCGGGAGGGGCCTACGTCCCTGGAATGTGCGACTACGCGGTCATGATCGACCAGCAGTCCAAGGTGTTCCTCGGTGGACCCCCCCTCGTGAAGATGGCGACCGGCGAGGTGTCCACCGACGAGGAGCTCGGCGGCGCGGCGATGCACGCCTTCACGTCGGGCCTCGCCGACTACTTTGCCCGGGACGAGCGCGACGCGATCCGGATCGGCCGGCAGATCGTCACCGGCTGGAACTGGAGAAAGCAGGGACCCCCAGCGGCTCCGGCACGCGAACCGCTGTACGACCCCGCGGACCTGGTCGCCGTGGCCAGCTCCGACCTCCGGGTGCCGTTCAGCCCGCAGGAGGTGCTCGCCCGCGTCCTCGACGGCTCGGACTTCGACGAGTACAAGCCCGACTACGGCACCAGCCTGGTCACCGGCTGGGGACGCCTGCACGGCTACCCGGTCGGGGTCCTCGCGAACGCCCGGGGCGTCCTGTTCAGCGACGAGGCGAAGAAGGCCACCGAGTTCATCTCGCTGTCCAACCAGACAGACACCCCCCTGCTCTTCCTGCACAACACGACCGGCTACATCGTCGGCAAGAGCTTCGAGCAGGGCGGCATCATCAAGGACGGCGCCAAGATGATCAACGCCGTCGCCAACAGCACCGTCCCGCACATCAGCCTGCTCATGGGCGCTTCCTACGGCGCCGGCAACTACGGCATGTGCGGACGAGCCTTCAACCCGAGGTTCCTGTTCTCCTGGCCGAACAGCCGTACGGCCGTGATGGGTCCGTCCCAGCTGGCGGGCGTGCTCTCGATCGTCGCCCGCGAGGGCGCCGAGGCAGCTGGTGTCCCGTTCGACGAGAAGCGCGACGCCGAGCGGACTGCCGCCATCGAGGCGCAGATCGAGAAGGAGTCCTTCGCCTTCCACATGAGCGGAAAGCTCTACGATGACGGGGTCATCGACCCAGCCGACACCCGCACCGTGCTGGGGATGGCGCTGTCCGCCGTCCACAGCAACACCATCGAAGGACGCCGAGGCTTCGGCGTCTTCCGGATGTAGTCGCCATGCAGAAGCTCCTCATCGCCAACCGCGGCGAGATCGCTCGACGCATCATCCGGGCTGCCCGAGGCCTGGGCATGAGGACGGCAGTCGTGCACTCCGACGCCGACGCGGACGCCTTGTTCGTGCAGGAAGCTGACGAGGCCGTCCGGCTCGAGGGCAACACCGCCGCCGAGACCTACCTGTGCATCGATCTCGTCCTCGAGGCCGCGCGGCGAGTGGGTGCCGACGCGATCCACCCCGGCTACGGCTTCCTGTCGGAGAACGCCGACTTCGCCCAGGCCTGCCTGGACGCGGGACTGACCTTCGTCGGGCCTCCACCGGCAGCGATCCGCAGCATGGGTGACAAGGTCACCGCCAAGGCGATGATGGCAGCTGCGGGTGTCCCGACGCTGCTCGGCGTCACGGTGACCGACGACATGACGGACCTGGCCGAGCAGGTCACAGCCATCGGGCTCCCGGCCATCGTGAAGGCCAGCGCCGGCGGTGGTGGACGCGGCATGCGCATCGTGGAGAGCGCGGATGACCTGCTGCCTCAGATCGAGAGCGCCCGCCGAGAGGCGATCAGCGCTTTCGGCGACGGCACCGTGTTCGTGGAGCGCTACCTGTCGCCGAGTCGGCACATCGAGGTGCAGGTCATCGCCGACGACCACGGCCACGTGGCCACCCTGTTCGAGCGGGAGTGCTCGATCCAGCGCCGCCACCAGAAGGTCGTCGAGGAAGCACCCTCGCCCTTCGTGGACGACGCGCTGCGGGCCGTGCTTCTCGAGGCGGCGGAGAAGGCGACCCGCGCAGTCGACTACCGCGGTGTCGGCACCGTCGAGTTCGTCGTCGGCGCGGACCGCACGGTCGCCTTCCTCGAGATGAACACCCGGCTGCAGGTCGAGCACCCCGTGACCGAGATGGTGACCGGGCTCGACCTCGTCCGGTTGCAGCTGGCGGTCGCCGACGGCGAGCCACTGCCTCCCGCCGTACTGACCCCCCGACTCGCCGGGCACGCGATCGAGGTTCGGCTGTGCGCTGAGGACCCGAATGCCGGCTACTTGCCGGCTAGCGGCACCTTCGACCTGTTCGAGCTGGGCGGCGAGGGGATCCGGGTCGACACCGGGGTCCAGACCGGGTCGGAGGTCTCGCCGTACTACGACTCGATGGTCGCCAAGGTCATCGCCCACGCGGACACGCGCAGCGCGGCCGCAGGGGTGCTTGCCGACGCGCTCGAGAGGGCCCGACTGCATGGGGTGACGACCAACCGCGACCTGCTCGTTCGCGTCCTGCGCAGCCCAGAGTTCCTCGCCGGTGACACGACGACCGACTTCGTCCACCGGGTGGCCGGGCTCACCGCTCCCCGCACCGCTGCCGACGCGCATCAGGTCCACGCGGTCGCCGCTGCGCTCGCACTGCACGCCTCCGGCGCCCCCCAGCGGACGGTGCAGCCCAGTATCCCCGCGGGCTGGCGAAACAACCGCAGCCGGCTGGAAACCGTGGAGCTCAAGGGCGACAGCGACTCGGTCGTCGTCGGCCTCGACCTCACGCGCGAATCAAGGGTCGAAGTGGCCGGGCATCCCTTTGCGCTCGACGTGCACCGGCTCACGCCGGAGCTGGTCGATGCCACTGTCGCGGATGTGCGTCGGCGCTATCAGGTCGTCGTGCTCGACGGGTCCGTGCTCGTCGACAGCGTGCTCGGTAGCTCACGATTCGAGATCGTCGACCCACTCCCCGCCCCTGGTGCGTCGGGTCCGCGCGGCGGGCTCACCGCCCCGATGCCCGGATTGGTGGTGCGGGTGCTCGCCACGGTGGGCGACTCGGTCGAGGCCGGACAGCCACTCGTCGTGCTCGAGGCGATGAAGATGGAGCACACCATCACCAGCCCCCATGATGGCACGGTCACCGGGCTCGCCGTGAGCCAGGGAGAGCAGGTCGAGCGCGGCGCCGTGCTCGCC
>JAWWOJ010000159.1:0-4990 GCA_033851885.1 Frankiales bacterium
GGAACCTCCGGCTCCTACGTCCAGCTGCTCAGCCCGCTCAACCCGGACACCACGATCGGCCGGTTCCTCGACAGGAGCGGCCCGGGCATCCAGCAGATGGCCTACCGCACCGATGACCTCGATGCGCTCTCGATGCAGCTCCGGTCCGAGGGCATGACGCTGCTCTACGACGAGCCGCGGAAGGGGACGGCGGGATCGCGGGTCAACTTCATCCACCCCAAGAGCGCCGGTGGCGTCCTGGTGGAGCTCGTCGAGCCCAGCCCGACCTCGCACTGATCCACGGAGAGTTGGCGAGCTCTGGGGGCCCCCAGAAGCCCACCAACTCTCCGTGGATCAAAGGGAGAGGGGGTACGGCGGTCAGCTGCCGAGACCAGTCGCCATCCGCTGCCACGAGAACGGCCCGAACGTGCCGTCCTGCCGCGGGCTGATCGTGAGCTTGAGCCACTCGAGCGGGAACGTGCTGCCGTGCACGGTGATCCGGTGGAAGTCCGGCACGGTGTAGCCCGGGTGGGTCGCCGTCTCGTTGGCCTGCTGCGTCGGGTCGCAGGCCACCGTGGAACCAGCTGTCGAGCCCTCGGTCTCGCACGGGGCGGTGGCCGAGAACGGGTTGTCGGAGCGGTAGGTGTGCGAGTCGCCGTTGAAGAGCAGCACCGGGCGGCCGAGGGCGTTGGTGTGGTCGGCGAGGCTCTTCACGATCGACTCGTAGTTCGTGAGGTGCGCGGCGGTCTTGCCGTCGACGTCCCACATGTCGGCCTGCGTGATGACGACGACCCCGTGCGCGTCGTTCTGCGCCGCCTCGGCGAAGGCCGCGTCCAGCCAGCGCAGGTCAGCAGCGGTGCGGGCCACCCGCTCGGCGGTCTGCCGGTCGGTGAGCGGAGCGCCGAACCAGGGGTCGGCGTCGTTGTTGCTGCCGCCCGGGACGTTGATGGTCACGAACTCGACGCCCTTGCGCTGCCAGCGGACGTTCTCGACGTAGGCAGCGTCCTCCGGGTGCGCCGGGTCGTAGGCCGTGGCCTGCGACTGCACGGCGAGGTTTCCCTGCCCGAGGGTCTGGCCGGGGGTGCTGAAGAAGGTCGAGCGCACCAGGTCCAGGTTCGCGACCGGGTCGCCGCCGGCGTCGTCGACCGGGCTGCCGCTCGCCGTGACATGGCCGCCCTCCGCGGGCTTGTGGCAGTCCGCCCACTCGTTGTCACCTGGGGTGTACACGAGGGAGTCCTGGAAGCGGGTCCAGAGGTTGGCCACCGACTGGTCATAGGCCTGCGTGCAGTACTGCTTGCCGGAGTGGATGTCGCCGACGTGGACGACCGACGCCACGTCGGGGTCGGCGTTGATCTGGTCGATGAAGGCGGGGGTGTCGCCGAACTCGGCGGTGTCGGCATTGCTCGTGCCATAGGGCGAGTCGCCGAAGACCGCCATCGTCAAGGCGCCGTTGTCCTTTGCCGACGCCGCTCCCGGTACGGCGATGAGCAGCCCTCCCCAGGCCAGTGCCGCCACGGCCGCTGCGCAGAGGGCTCTGTTGGTGTGTCGTCTCATGTCGGTGACCCTGCTGAGCCCGGGCTGACCCAGCCCGACCGCAGGGCAACGTCCTCATGAACGCCACGCGAACGATGGGGCGCCGCCCGAGGCGCACCTACTGGTCGGTAGCCTTCACGGCACGTTTCAGAGCAGGGAGTGTGTGGACGTTGAAGGAGATCCTCGAGGCCATTCTGGCCGGTGAGACCCCCGAGGGCCCGGTGCCCTCGACGTACAAGGGTGTCGTCGTCCGCAAGGACGAGGTGGGCATGTTCGAGGGCGTCGCGACGCGCGACAAGGACCCGCGCAAGAGCCTGCACCTCGACGAGGTGGACACCCCGCAGCTCGGCCCCGGCGAGGCGATCGTTGCCGTCATGGCGAGCTCGGTGAACTTCAACACCGTCTGGACGTCGATCTTCGAGCCGGTCAGCACCTTCGGCTTCCTGGAGCGCTACGGCAGGCTCAACGAGTACAGCAAGCGGCACGACCTGCCCTACCACGTGGTGGGCTCCGACCTGTCCGGCGTCGTGCTGGCCGTCGGGCCGGGCGTCTCGAAGTGGAAAGCCGGGGACCAGGTCGTGGCCCATTGCCTCTCCGTCGAGATGGAGGACCCCGAGGGCTACGACGACGCGATGCTCGACCCGCAGCAGCGCATCTGGGGCTTCGAGACCAACTTCGGCGGGCTCGCCGAGCTGGCCCTCGTCAAGAGCAACCAGTTGATGCCGAAGGCCAAGCACCTCACCTGGGAGGAGGCGGCCTGCCCCGGGCTGGTCAACTCCACCGCCTACCGCCAGCTGGTCAGCAAGAACGCCGGCCAGATGAAGCAGGGCGACAACATCCTCATCTGGGGGGCGTCGGGCGGCCTGGGCTCCTACGCGACGCAGTACGCCCTCAACGGCGGTGCCACCCCGGTCTGCGTGGTGTCGAGCCCGGCGAAGGCGGCGATCGTGCGCTCCATGGGCGCCGAGCTCGTCATCGACCGCAGCGCCGAGGACTACAGGTTCTGGAAGGACGAGAACAACCAGGACCCGAAGGAGTGGCAGCGCTTCGGCAAGAAGATCCGTGAGCTCACCGGCGGCGAGGACATCGACATCGTCTTCGAACACCCTGGTCGTGAGACGTTCGGCGCCTCGGTCTACGTCACGAAGAAGGGCGGCACCATCACGACCTGCGCCTCGACGTCCGGCTACATGCACCAGTACGACAACCGCTACCTCTGGATGAACCTCAAGCGGATCATCTCCTCGCACTTCGCCAACTACCTCGAGTCGTGGGAGGCCAACCGCCTCATCGCCAAGGGCAAGATCCACCCGACGCTGAGCAAGACCTACACCCTGGAGAACACCGGCCAGGCCGCGTACGACGTGCACAAGAACCTGCACCAGGGCAAGGTCGGCGTCCTCTGCCTCGCGCCCGAAGCGGGCCTGGGCGTTGCACCCGAGGCACAGGACTTCCGGGCTGAGCACCTCGAAGCGATCAACCGCTTCCGCGACGTATGAGCGACGTATGAGCGTGGTCGCGCGTAGGACGGGCGTTTTCCTGGTATCACGAAGAGCATGAGCGACGAGCACCTTCTCCCGCTGTCGGACGAGGACCAGGCAGGGGGCTTCGACACGGCCCTGCGCGGCTACGACAAGCGCCAGGTCGAGGACTACGTCGAGCGGGTCGAGATCGCGCTCGCGGATGCCGACCGCCAGCACGTCGAGGACGGTCAGCGGCTGGCTGCCTTCGAGCAGGAGCTCACCGTGTTGCGGACCCGGCTGGCCGAGGCTGAGGAGCGCGCCGCCGGCCTGCCCGAGCCCTCGTCCCGGGTCGCGGCCCGGGCCGCCGAGATCCTCCGGCTCGCGGAGGAGGAGGCGGACCAGATCGTCGAGCAGGCCCGCGCCCGTGCCGAGAACGCCGTCGCCGACCTCACCACCGACCTCGAGCGCCGAGCCCAGGAGCTGGCCGCCACCCAAGCCGAGGCCGAGGGTGCGCGCCTCGAGGCGCAGCGCGACGCCGAGGCCGTCCGCAGCCGCGCCAGGGAGGAGGCCAGCCACCTCTCCGCGACGGCTGGTGCCGACGCGGAGCAGCGGGTCGCCGCCGCGACGGCCGAGGCGGAGGAACTGCTCTCCTCGGCCCAGGAGGAGGCGGACCGCAAGCGCCGTACCGCCGACGAGGACGTCGCGATCGTCCACGAGGACGGCCGCACGCACGCTCGGGAGCTCGTCGAGAACGCCCAGCGGCAGGTGGACGAGCTCACCCACCAGCGCGACCTGATCGCGGCTCAGCTGCAGCAGCTGCGGGAGACCCTCTCCGCGGCCATGCAGCCGCTCAGCCCGCCCACTCCGTAGGCAACGGGTACGCCGTCGGGTTCACGTGCCGGACGATCTCGTCCAGCACCTCGTCGGCCATCCCGACCCAGAGGTGCTTCGCGCCCGGCATCGCCACCACTTCGGCCTGCGGCACCGCGGCGAAGCGCTGTCGCGCCTCGTCCGGCCGGAGGTAGTCGTCGTACTCGGGTACGACGGCGACGAGTTGCTTCCCTGAGGCCGCCCACGTCTGCAGGTGCTCCGGCCGGCTGAACCTCAGCGGCGGGCTCAGCAGGATCGCCCCGACCACCCCCGGGTCGGCGCCGTACATGAGGGCGAGGTCCGTCCCGAAGCTCCAGCCGACCAGCCAGATGCTCGGCAGGTCGAGCGACTCCACGAGGTCGAGAGCGGCCGCGACGTCGTACTGCTCGGACCGGGCCTTGTCGAAGGTGCCCCCGCTGGTCCCCTGCGCGCTGGCGGTGCCTCGGGTGTTGAAGCGGAGCACGGCCAGGTCGGCGAGGGCCGGCAGCCGGTTGGCCATCTTCTTGAGCACGTGGCTGTCCATCATCCCGCCGTGCGTCGGGAGCGGGTGCAGCGCGATGATCGTCGCGACCGGCGGCCTGCCCTCAGGGAGAGCAAGCTCCCCGACGAGGGACACGCCGTCCGCGGTCTCGAGCGTCACGGGACGGCGATCGGCCGGGAGCACCGTGTTCGCGAGGATCTGAGCCACCGGCCCAGGCTAGATCTCCCCAGGTCGGCGATCAGTCGAGCCTGGACGGTGAGCAAACCGCAACACGTATGGGATCAGCCGGACATCCGCGACATCGACACTGCGGGCATGGCCTTCCCCACGCTGGTCCTCGCCGCCTACGGCACCCGGGTCCCTGCCGCTCGCGCCACGGTCGACAGCATCGTCATGGCAGTACGCCGTCAGCGGCCGGCGCTCCCCGTGCGACTGGCTCACCTCGACATCCAGAGCCCCCGTCTGGACGAGGTCGTCGGCAAGTCGGATGTCGTCGTGCCGCTGCTGCTGGCCCGCGGCCAGCGCATCGGTGTGGATCTCGGTCGGCTCGGGGCGACCGTCGCTCGTCACCTGGGGGCGGACGACCGCTTGGTCGGGCTGGCGTCGCGACGGCTCGACGAGGCAGGGGCCTTGCCCTCCGACGACATCGTGATGGTGTGCGCGG
>JAWWOJ010000161.1:0-5104 GCA_033851885.1 Frankiales bacterium
TGCCGACCCCCCTCGAACACCCCTGCCCGGTCGTCACCCGCGCCGACGGCTCCCCCGCCCCCGCGATCAGCTGCGACCCCGAGGGCCCGCTGGTCGCCGAGGTCGTGAAGACGACCAGTGACCCCTACCTCGGGCGGGTCTCGCTGCTGCGGGTCTTCTCCGGGACCCTGCGCCCCGACCTGACGGTGCACGTCAGCGGCCACGGCCTGGTCGACCGCGGCCACCCCGACCACGACGCCGACGAGCGGATCGGTGCGCTCGCGACGCCGCTGGGCGCCGCCATGCGGCCGGTCGCGGAGTGCTTCGCCGGCGACATCGTTTCCGTGGCGAAGCTCCTGACCGCCGAGACCGGCGACACCATCAGCTC
The DNA here is from genome assembly GCA_033851885.1 of Frankiales bacterium. GTDB lineage: Bacteria > Actinomycetota > Actinomycetes > Mycobacteriales > SCTD01 > RYN-111. Next base: position 368 of record JAWWOJ010000161.1, read on the forward strand.
CAAGGACGAACCGCTTCTCGTCCACCCGTGGGAGCTCCCCGAGCCACAGCACGCGATCGCCGTCGAGGCCGCCACCCGCACCGACGAGGACAAGCTCGGCACCTCGCTGCAGCGACTCGTCGCGGAGGACCCGACCGTCCGGCTCGACCGGCAGGCCGAGACCGGCCAGGTGCTGCTCTGGACCGTCGGCGAGGCCCATGCCGAGGTCCTCGTCGACCGCCTCAAGACGCGCTACGGGGTCAATGTCACCCTGCCCGCCGTCCAGGTCGCCCTGCGGGAGACCCTCGCCGACAGGGCCGAGGTGACCGGCCGGCACGTCAAGCAGTCCGGCGGTCACGGCCAGTACGCCGTGGTGCACGTGACGTTCGAGCCCCTGCCCGCCGGGTCGGGGCTCGAGTTCGTCTCGCGCGTCGTCGGAGGCGCGGTGCCGACCAACTACGTCCCGTCGGTCGAGAAGGGGATCCTGCAGCAGATGGAGCGCGGCATCTCGGGCCACCCGCTGGTGGACCTGCGCGCCGTCCTCACCGATGGCAAGGCGCACTCGGTCGACTCCTCCGACGCCGCGTTCCAGTCAGCCGGTGCGCTCGCCCTCCGCGAGGCGTGCACGGCGGCCGGCGTCCAGGTGCTCGAGCCCTACAGCGCCATCGAGGTGCTGCTGCCCTCGTCGTACGTCGGGACGGTCATGTCCGACCTCTCCGGCCGGCGCGCGCGGGTGACCGGCAACGAGCTCACCGAGGAGGACCAGGCCGTGGTCACCGCCGAGGTCCCCGACCTCGAGCTGCTGACCTATGCCGCCGAGCTCCGGTCGCTGTCCCACGGCACCGGCTCCTTCACGAGGGCCTACCTCCGCCACGAGCCGATGCCCCCCCACCTCCAGCCGTGAATGGATACTGCACTTCTGTTTCTGGGGGAAAAATCGCAGTGCAGTATCCATTCATGCCGGGGTGCGGTCAGACCTCGAGCCAGGCCTTGGCGAGGAGTTCGCGGGTCTCGGGGAGCAGCTGGGGCAGCACCTTGGTGTGGCCGACGACCGGCATGAAGTTGGTGTCGCCGCCCCAGCGCGGGACGAGGTGCTGGTGCAGGTGTGCCGCGATGCCCGCGCCCGCGACCGTGCCGAGGTTCATGCCGACGTTGAAGCCGTGCGCCCCGGCGGCATGCCGCACCGCCCGGATGGCGTGCTGGGTGAGGTCCGCGATGTCGGCGGTCTCCTCGAGGGTCAGCTCCTCATAGCCACTGATGTGCCGGTAGGGCACCAGCATCAGATGGCCTGAGTTGTACGGGAACAGGTTCAGCACGGCGTAGGCAGCCGACCCGCGGTGCACGATCAGGCCGTCGGCGTCCGGCATCGTCGGGATGACGCAGAACGGGCAGTCGTCGCTCTTCGCCTCGCCCCTGATGTAGGCCATCCGGTGCGGGGTCCAGAGCCGCTCGAACTTGTCGCGTAGCCCGGCGCCCTTCTGCTCCTCCGACTCAGGCACGCGAGCGAACCGCCTCCACGATGCGGGCGACGGCGTCGGCGACCGGGATGCCGTTGTCCTGCGAGCCGTCGCGGAACCGGAAGGACACCGCGCCGGCCTCGACGTCCTCGCCTCCGGCGATGAGCATGTAGGGGACCTTCTGCTTCTGGGCGTTGCGGATCTTCTTCTGCATCCGGTCGTCGGAGTCGTCGACCTCGACTCTGATCCCCTCGACACGCAGGCGAGCGGCCACCTCGTGGAGGTACCCGTCGTAGTCGCTGTGCACGGGGATGCCGACGACCTGCACGGGAGAGAGCCAGGCCGGGAACGCCCCGGCGTAGTGCTCGGTGAGGACGCCGATGAACCGCTCGATTGAGCCGAACTTCGCCGAGTGGATCATGACGGGCTGGTGCCGCTCCCCGTCGGCCCCCTGGTACTCGAGCCCGAAACCGGCAGGCTGGTTGAAGTCGTACTGGATGGTCGACATCTGCCACGTCCGACCGATGGCATCACGAGCTTGCACCGAGATCTTCGGTCCGTAGAAGGCCGCGCCGCCCGGGTCAGCGACGAGCTGCAGGCCGGTCTCGAGAGCGCACTTCTCCAGGACCGCGGTGGCCACCGACCACTCCTCCTCGGTGCCGACGAACTTGTCGGGCTTGGAGTCGTCGCGGGTGGAGAGCTCGAGGTAGTAGTCGTCGAGACCGAAGTCCTTCAGCAGTGAGAGTACGAACGCAAGCAGGTGCTTGACCTCGTCCGGGGCCTGCTCCGGCGTGCAGTACGAGTGCGAGTCGTCCTGGGTCAGGCCGCGGACCCGGGTCAGGCCGTGGATGACGCCGGACTTCTCGAACCGGTAGACCGAGCCGAACTCGAACAGCCGCAACGGCAGTTCGCGGTAGGACCGTCCACGCGACCTGAAGATCAGGTTGTGCATCGGGCAGTTCATGGCCTTGAGGTAGTAGTCGCTGCCCTCCATCTCCATGGGCGGGAACATCGTGTCGGCGTAGTAGGGCAAGTGCCCGGAAGTGTGGAACAGCCCCTCCTTCGAGATGTGCGGCGTCCCTACGTACTGGAAGCCCTCCTCGAGGTGGCGCTGCCGGACGTAGTCCTCCATCTCGCGCTTGATCACCCCGCCCTTCGGGTGGAACACCGCCAGGCCGGAGCCGATCTCGTCGGGGAAGGAGAACAGGTCGAGCTCGGTGCCCAGCCGGCGGTGGTCGCGCTTCTCGGCCTCCTCGAGGAGCCGCAGGTGCTCCTTGAGGTCGTCGCGAGACGCCCACGCGGTGCCGTAGATGCGCTGCAGCTGCTCGTTGTTCTGGTCGCCGCGCCAGTAGGCGGCCGCCGACCGCATGATCTTGAACGCGGGGATGTCGCGGGTCGTCGGCAGGTGCGGGCCGCGGCAGAGGTCCTTCCACATCAGCTCGGAACCGGCATAGTTGTCGTAGATGGTCAGCTCGCCGCCGCCGACCTCCACGGACTCCTCGCCGGCCGGGCCCTTCAGCCCGATCAGCTCGATCTTGAACCGCTCGTGCGCGAGCTCCTTGAGGGCCTCGTCCTCGGAGACCACCCGGCGGCTGAACGTCTGCCGCTGCCGGGTGATGTCGCTCATCTTCTTCTCGATGGCCGCGAGGTCCTCGGGCGTGAAGGGGCGCTCGGGCAGGAAGTCGTAGTAGAAGCCGTTCTCGATCGGCGGCCCTATCCCGAGCAGCGTGCCGGGGAACAGGTCCTGCACCGCCTGGGCGAGCACGTGCGCGGCCGAGTGCCGGAGGACGGCGAGCCCGTCGGGGCTGCTGTAGGGCACCTGCTCGACGGTCTCGCCCTCGCTGACGACGTACGCGAGGTCGCGGAGCTCCCCGTCGACCCGCGCGACGGCGGAGTCCTTCGGGAGGAGCGAGCCCGCCGTCGTGCCCGCGGTCGAGGTGTCGACGCGGACGCTGACCAACGAGTTCTCGGACATGCCGCCGAGCCTAGTGGCGCGCGTGAAACGACTTCAGGCGAGCGAGGCCTTCAGGGTGATGTCGACGCCGGTGAGCGCCTTCGACACCGGGCAGCCCGCTTTGGCGCCTTCCGCGGCCTTGAGGAAGCCGGCCTCGTCGAGACCGCCGACCTCGCCGACGACCGTGAGCGTGATGCCGGTGAGCTTGAAGCCGCCGGCGGGGTCCGGCCCGAGGGAGACGTCGGCGGTCACCTCGAGGGACTCGGTCGTGCCGCCGGCCTCGGCGACGAGTGCCGACAGCTGCATCGCGTAGCAGGACGAGTGCGCCGCGGCGATGAGCTCCTCAGGGCTGGTGGTGCCGCCGGCATCCTCGGCCGCGCGCTTGGGGAACGACACCTCGTAGGTGCCGACCTTGCTGCTGGAGAGCTCGACCTGACCGGATCCCTCCTGCAGCGATCCCGTCCAGGCAGTGCGTGCGGTGCGCGTGGGCATGGCGTTCCTCTCACTCGTGTGTGTCGTCTCCCACGACAACGGCGGCGGACCGTCTGTTCCCCTGAGGCAGGGTTTGGCGGGAGGGTGCCGAAGGATGCGCACGTGAGCCCCCGCTTGCCGGCGATCGCCGGTGCTTCGTTGATGTCCCTCGTCCTGGTCGTCGCCACCGCCGTCCCGAGCCCCGCCGACCCCGCCTTCGTCCGCGGCGGCACCGGTTTCCACTCCGTGCTCGCCTACGGGGCGGGTCAGGCGACGTCGGCCGCCGACCTCGCCGCCAACCAGGTGAACGGTGCGGTGCCGGAGAGCTTCACGAGCGAGGCGAAGATCTACAACCGCGTCATCACGACCCAGCCGCACGGCGACTGGGCCAACTACTACAAGGACAGCGACTTCGCCCAGATCACCGGCGACACCGAGACGATCGGCGACGCCAAGGTCGTCCGCGACACGACCTACCACGTGCCGCACATCTACGGCTCGACCCGTGCCGGGGCGATGTTCGCGGCCGGCTACGTCACGGCCGAGAACCGGCTGTTCCTCATGGACGTGCTGCGCCGCACGTCGGAGGGCTCACTCGCCGAGCTCATCGGACCCGACCAGGTGCCGGCCGACAGTGCGGCGCTCGGCCAGTTCGACCTGTCGCCCGCGGAGCTCACCGCCGAGGTCATGCGGCTGCCGCAGGACGAGGGTGCGGCCGGCGCGCGGGCACTCGCGGACTTCCAGCAGTACGTCGCCGGCATCAACGGCTTCATCGACGCGACGAAGACCAACCCGACGCTGCTGCCGGCCGAGTACCCCGCCCTGGGCGCGCTGCCCCGGGCGTGGACGCTGGCCGACTCGGCCGCCGAGGCATAC
>JAWWOJ010000171.1:0-8416 GCA_033851885.1 Frankiales bacterium
GCACCGTGGACACCGCGAACCTCCCCAAGAGCTTCGAGCTCAAGCAGTGCAGCGAGGCAGCGAGGGCACAGCGCTGGAAGGCGATCCGCTCGATGGGGATCCCTGGATACGTGGACGTGCGGAGTGCCATCGAGAAGCAGGAGAAGGAGAAGGGCAAGCCGGCGTTCCTGACCTACGACACCCACTGGAACCAGGACTCCGCTGTCACGTTCGTCGAGTCGGTGGTCAAGCAGCTCGACCCGACGCTGCTGCAGCACACCCAGGTCCAGGCCGGCCAGTTCTACACCGAGCAGGGCGACCTCGCGATCCTCAACCAGGACCCGAAGTACTTCCCGTACCAGGCGGTCTACATCGTGCGCGACGGGGTGACGTCGCTCCAGACCCCCGAGCCGCTGCTGCCGAACGACGCCTACACGATCACGCACGTGCACAGCACGACGAAGGGACCGGCCGCGCTCTTCCAGCCGCGTACGACGTGGATCGGCGACTCCTTCACGCAGCGGGCGCTGACCGCGCCCGGGAAGATCACACCGTTCTTCGCCAACCTGGTGCGGGTGCCGGAGCTGACCAAGGCCGTGCTGGCCAACAATGCCCAGAACCGCTTCTACGACACGGCGAAGGCCCGCATGATCGAGGAGATCGTGAAGTCCAAGGTCACCGTGGTGGAGCTGGTCGAGCGCACCTTCGCGGGTGTCGGTGGCGCGGGCTCGATGTGGACGCCGGAGTTCCTCAACGCCCTGCAGGACAAGCTCGACCATGCGCCGAAGCAGTAGGTGAAGCAGGGCCTGGTCGTCCTTGCGCTGCTGGCGGGTTGCTCGTCCGGCTCAGTGATGCCCGGCGGCGTGCTCGACGAGCGGGCCTTCTGGTCGCTGGTTGACCACGCCGGCACCGGCGCCGTGGAGGACAGGGCGGCGGCGATGACCGAGCTGCTGAAGGATGCCCCGGCGACCCGGCTCGAGTCCTGGCAGCAGCAGCTGGTGGCGCGTGACGCGGACCTCAACACGACGGCGCTGTGGCACGCGATGACCAAGGTCTGCGGTCGGCAGGACGCGAACGGCTTCGCCGCCGACCGCAGCTGGCTGGTCGCGCACGGGCAGCAGGTCTTCCTGACGGCACGTGACCATCCCGACCAGCTGGCGTCGCTGCCCGACCTGGCGGCCGCGTGCGCGGGCAGTGGCGAGGCGTTCGCCGACGCGGCCACCGCGCGCTACTCCGACCTCGGGTTCGAGCCCGGTGGCGACGCCTTCCCGGTCGTCGACCTCAGCCCCCCGTCGGGCTGATCCACGGAGAGTTCCTGTGCTCAAAAGGCGTCAGACGTGAGTAAGTCTCCGTGGATCACGGGGGTGGAGCGCGTGAACGCGCCCCTCGCGCACAGCGCCAGCGCCCACGGCGTGAGCACCACGACGGCGACGAACGGCAGCGCCGTGACGACGGGCGGCCAGGGCGACCAGTGGAGGACCCCCTTGGCGCCGGCCACGACGTCGTGCCCCGGCACCCAGTAGTTGTGCAGGATGATGACCAGCGCCCACGCCTGCAGCACGAACGCAGCCACGATCGCCAGCAGCGGTGCGAGCGCGCGCCGCGATCGCAGCACGGTCGTCAGACCGATGGCGACCACGGCGAGCAGCCCCAGCAGGCCGGGGTAGAGGTAGCGGCCCTGCACGCCCGGCAGGCCACCGTTGAAGCGCCACCAGTGCAGGCTGCCGGCGACGACGATCACGAGCATCAGCGGGATCGGCATGAGCATCACGCCCAGCGGACCGCGGCCACCGCGACGGGCGAGCAGCGCGACGGCGATGAGCACGGTGATGGCGACCGTCAGGCTCCAGCACAGCCACACCGGGAGGCTGGGCTGGTCGGGGCTGCCGATGGCGCCCCAGAACCTGCGGACCAGCAACGTCGAGGTGTGGTCCACGTAGCCGGCGATCGTGTGCGGGTGGGTGTGGTCCTCAGGTCCGCGGAACTGCTTGTCCGCGGCGGGTCCCAGCCCCTCCGGCTGGATCTTCCCGAAGCGGACGAGGTTCATGACGTACCACGGCGCGCCGAGCACCCCACCGACCCCGAGCGCCCACGTCAGCGGACGGAAACCGGCTCGCCGGTGCAGGACGTACGCCGCCAGCACGACGACCGGCAGCACGAGGGCAAACCCCTTGGTGAACAAGGCAAGTGCGGTGAACAGGCCGACGAACACCGCGGTACGGCGGGACAGGTCACCGGTCACGACCCGGGCGAGTGCGACCAGCAGCGCGGAGGTTGCGAGGATGAGCAGGTCGTCGTTCTGCACGTTCGCGCCGACCCGGGTCAGTCCAGGGATCCCGAGGGAGAACGCCGCGGCGGCGACTGCGGTCGTCGGTGCGGCGAGCCGCTTCACGCCGGCCCACATGAGCAGCGGCAGGGGCGTCATGAGCAGGACCGAGAGCAGCCGCAGCACGCCGACGACCTCGTCGTAGGGCATGTCGTCCACGCTGCCCGGCCAGGCCTTCAGCACGAGTGCGGCCAGGCCGTAGTAGGCGGGCGGGTGCTGCACCATCTGGTTCGGATAGTTCGCGACCGCCGGCTTCGGCGTCCGGTCCAGCTGCCCGATGGTGGCCCGTGGGCGGTTCGGCAGCGGGTCGTTCGTATAGGGGCGCCTGCTGAGCGGCCCGAAGTAGACGGGGTTCGACGACGCCCCGACGCCGCGGGACAGCGGGAGCTCGCCCGGCCCGGGCCAGGGCCAGGTCTCGCCGCGCAGGACGTGCAGCGTCATGTCCACGTGCTGCGGCTCGTCGAACCCGGTGTACGGCGGGAACAGCAGCGCGTACATCGAGAGCAGGGCGCCGTTGAGGGCGACCAGCACCCAGATGACCGCGGGGACCCGCTTCATGCCGGCGCCTCGCGGACGAGCAGGTCCCGCGCCATCAGTGCGAGCGCCGACCCCGCCAGCAGCACGATCGCGACGACAGCCGCGTAGACGATCCACCCCGGGTACCAGGACCAGCTCGCCACGGTGCGCAGGCTGCCACCCCAGACCTTGTCGAGCTCGACCTGGTCACCGTAGAGCTGGCAGCCCAGGGCGAGCACCAGGGCAACCACGGGTGCCGCCAAGCGGGTCAGCTGCCGGAGCCCGCAGGCGACCAGGACGCTGGCTCCGGCGAGCGCCGGGAACAGGTAGCGGCCCTGCAGCCCGGGGAAGACCGCGTACTTGCTGTAGAGGCCGTAGGTGCCCACGACCATGATGGCGGCGACGCCGGCCAGCGGGACGAGCAGAGCCAGACCGGGCAGCCGCGGCCGCAGCGCCACCGCGCCGAGCACCAGCAGCGCGAGTAGCACCCACGAGGCCGGCGTCGTGAAGCCGCTGGGCAGCGGCACCTCGAGGTAGCCGAACTCGCCCCAGAACCGCGTCGACACCTTGCTCGCGAACTCGTCCACGTAGGCCGACACCGACGGCGTGAAGCCCTCGGGCGCGAGCTTGTAGTTGCGCTGGACGGTCTGCTCCGACTGCACCGATCCGTAGCGCAGCACGTTGACGACATACCACCAGCCTCCGAGCACGCTCGTGGCTCCGGCGATGATCGCCCCGCCGACAGCGAGGCGGGAGCGGGTGCGCCACAGCGCGACGGCATAGGCGACCACGATCCACGGCAGTATGGCGAGGGCGAACGCCTTGGTGAACAGCGCCGCTGCGGCGAGCAGACCGACGTACACCGCCGTGCGCTTGCTCAGGTCACCGGTCGCCACGAAGGTCAGCGCGACGGTCAGCAGCGAGAACAGGCCGATGAGCAGGCTGTCGTTGGTGACCGCACTGCCGATGTGCGCGAGCTGCGGGATCGCCAGCGGAACGGCTGCGGCGGCAGCGGCCTGCGGGAGGCCGAGCCGGCGGGCCGTCTGGAAGGCCAGCAGCGGCAGCGGCACCAGGCAGGCGACCGACAGCAGCCGCAGGATGCCGATGACCCACGGGAAGGGCAGGTCCTGGTCGCTGGGGATCACCCAGAGGACCGCGGCGCCGAGGGCGTAGTAGAGCGGCGGGTGCTGGGTCATCTGGTTGAGCTGGGACAGCGGCCGCTTCAGGGCCGGGACGTCCTTGTACGCCGGTGCGCCGGCGAGGTCGGGAGCGCCCTCGCGGGTGAGGGGCAGCGGCGTACGGATGTCGGTGCGGGGGTCCGGGACCCCGATCCCGTTTGGCCCCTCAGTCGCGTAGCCGGCGGCCCGGTAGGAGCCGAGCACCTCCTGGCTGAGGATCTCCTTGCCCGGCGGCGGGTAGCCGCGGCCCTCCCGCAGGGCCAGCACCTGGTCGATGTGCCGGGCCTCGTCAGGGGCGCGGTAGAGCGGTGTCAGGGCCGTGTGCAGGACCAGCAGGACGCCGAACGTGGCGGTGATCACCCACACCACGGCGGGGACGTCCCGGGCGAGCCCCCTGAACCGGAAGGGATCACCGGGCTGGGGCACGCGTCGCAGCCTAGGGGAGCGGCCTGTGACCGTTAGGATGGCGCGCGTGCGTCTCGTCGTCCAAGTCCCTTGCCTCAACGAGGAGGAGACGCTCCCTGCCGTGCTCTCGACCATCCCCAGGGAGATCCCGGGCATCGACGAGATCATCGTGCTCATCATCGATGACGGGTCCACGGACCGGACCGTCGAGGTCGCCCACGAGCACGGCGTCACGCACTTCGTGAGGCACGCCCGCAACCGCGGTCTCGGCCGGTCGTTCCACGACGGGGTCCAGCGGGCGCTCGAGCTCGGCGCCGACATCGTGGTCAACACCGACGGCGACAACCAGTACCCCCAGGAGCGCATCACCGACCTGGTGCAGCCGATCCTCGCGGGCACCGCCGACATCGTCATCGCCGACCGGCAGGTGCACCTCGTCGAGCACTTCAGCGGCCCGAAGAAGTGGCTGCAGAAGTTCGGCTCGACCATCGTCAACAAGGCGGCCGGCACCGACCTGCCGGACGCGGCATCCGGCTTCCGCGCCTACAGCCGCGACTCGCTGATGCTGCTGAACACGATCACGCGCTTCTCGTACTGCATGGAGACGATCATCCAGGCGGGCAACAAGAAGCTCGCCATCACGAGCATCCCGGTCGTGACCAACGCGAAGACCCGCGAGTCCCGGCTGTTCAAGAGCACCTACCAGCACGTCCTGAAGTCGGCCGGCGCCATCATGCGCGCCTACATCATGTACAAGCCGTACGTGATCTTCAGTGCCTTCGCGTCGCTGTTCGGTCTGCTGGGGCTCATCCCGTTCGTGCGCTACGCGGTGCTCCAGATCGAGGGCTCCTCCGGTGGCCACCTGCAGTCGCTGCTCGTCGGTGCCGTGCTGCTGCTCGCCAGCTTCCTGTCCGTCATCGTCGGCATCACCGGTGACCTGCTGCGCACCAACCGCGCGCTCATCGAGGACACCCTCGAGCACACCAAGAAGATGCGCTTCGGGATGCTGTCGCCGGCCGACGAGACCCCGGTCGAGCTGGCCGAGCGCACGACCGTCACCCGCCGCCGCAGGGCCAGCTGACCGCAGTACCAGCTAGCGGACGGTCGCCCAGACGATCGTCCACGGGTACGGCGAGGCGACGGCCCGGACGTCGGCGACCTGCGACACGAACGTCCCGAAGGACGCCTTCGACCAGTGGTTGAGGTGCCCCGGGGTGTTGCCCAGGTCCTTCACATAGCGGCCGGTGACCAGGTTGGAGCCGCGGAACAGCGGCTCACGGGGCACGCTGAGCAGCAGGTGCCGCGAGGTCACGCGGGCCAGCTCGCGAAGGCCGGCGGCGGGGTCGCGGAGGTGCTCCAGCACCTCGACGCAGACCACCAGGTCGAACTGGTCGTCCAGAAACGGCAGGTTCTCGGCGTCGCCGTGCAGGTAGTGGGGACCGGGACGGGACCGCCACTCCTCGCGCAGGCCCGCATCCGGCAGGTCGAGGCCCACCGCGGTGCCGAAGCGGTGGAACATCTTCTGCGAGATGACGCCCTCGCCGGCACCGACCTCGAGCGGGTTGGCGGCGGGCTTCGGGTCGCCGGCGATCTGGCCGACCATGCCGTCGAGCCGGGCCACGAAGCGCTCGGTCAGCCACTTGATCGCGGGGTTCTTGGCCGTGTACTTCTTGGTGTGGTTGCCGATGACGACGCCGGGGGTCTCCGGCGTGGGCGTAGCTGTGCTCATGAGGCTGCAGGCTACCGGCGACCCCCGCGCCTAGGCTGCAGCGCGTGACCGAGCCGACCGATCGACCGGCCCAGCGTTCTCGGTCACGGACCGCGCTGCGGGTCGCGTTCCTCCTGGTCGCACTGCTGCTCATCGGGCTCTGGATCAACGACCGGTCGGCGCAGCTCGGAGCTGCGTTCCAGCGCACCGGCATCACGGCCGTGGTCCTGAGCACCCTGGCGGCGTTGGCCGGACTGCTGGCCAGCTCGTTCTGCTGGCGGGCCCTGCTCGCGGCGCTCGGCAGCCCGATGCCGCTGCGGCTGAGCCTGCACGTGTTCTTCGTCGGGCAGATCGGCAAGTACCTCCCCGGCAACGTCTTCGCCGTCGCCGCCCAGGCGGAGCTCGCGCGCGACCACGGCGTCCCGCGCAGCCGCATCGTCACGGCCGGACTCGTCTTCCTGGGGGTCCTCACGGCGACCGGCCTGCTCGTGGCGGCGGCGGTGCTGCCGTTCGCAAGCCCGGACGTGCTGCGGAGCTACGGCTGGGTGCTGCTCGGCCTTCCGGTCGGCGTTGCCGTCCTCGCCCCGCCGGTGCTCGACCGCCTGGTCCGGTACGCGCTCAGGAGCCTGCGCCGCCCGCTGCCCGACCGCCCGCTGGACGGTCGGCAGGTCCTGGCGGCGATCGGCTGGGCGCTCGTCATGTGGGGGTTCTACGGGCTGCACCTCATGCCGCTCGTGCTCGCCCAGCCGCACGACTCGGGCAAGCACCTGCTGCTCGTCTCCACCGGCGGCTATGCGCTGGCCTGGACCGCCGGCTTCCTGTTCGTCGTCGCGCCGGCCGGCGCCGGCGTCCGCGAGGCGATCCTCGTCCTCGCGCTGGCCGGCATCGCGCGGCAGCCGGAGGCCACGGCCGTGGCCTTGTTGAGCAGGGGTGTGCAGACTCTCGGGGACGTCGTCTGGGCAGCTGTCGGGTTCGCGCTCAGGAGGGATGTCGCTCCCCGGTGAGAGACCTCTGCTGTGTCAGCCTGGGACGAGGGGGGACGCAGCAGGACCCCAAGAGGAGCTGACCCCGTAGTGCGCCAGGCCCACGTCGCCGTTCTCGCCCTTGTCCTGGCGGTGCTCGTCCCAGGACAGGCCCGTGCCGACGAGATCGCCGCACCCGCCCCCGACGGCTCGTTCACGATGGAGGGCCACGGGTGGGGGCACGGCCGGGGCATGAGCCAGTACGGCGCCCAGGGGGCGGCGGAGCTCAACAAGACGGCCGACCAGATCACCGGCTTCTACTACCCGCACACCGCCAAGACGGTCCTCACCAACAGCCCGATCCGGGTGCTCCTGCAGGCGGACGAGGGCACCGACGTACAGGTCTATCCCGCCTCCGGGCTGACGGTCACCGACCTCGCGTCCGGAGCCATGACCACCCTGCCGGCAGGCCCGACCCGCTGGCGCTCGACGCACGACAGCACGGGATTCCGGATCGCCTCGCTGACCGGGAGCACCTGGACGACCTTCACGATGGGCGGGCACACCACGTTCGTGGGGCCGGTGCGGTTCAGCGGTCCGGCGCTCGTCCGGCTGGCGCTGCCGGGCGGGATCAGCCGCGACTACCGCGGCGGGGTGCAGGCGTCCTACCGGACCAGCACGACGGTCTACACGGTCGCGGTGATGAACATGGAGGACTACCTGTTCGGCGTCGTGCCACGTGAGTCGAGTGCCTCCTGGCCGGCGGCGGCCCTGCAGGCGCAGGCCATCGCCGCCCGTTCCTATGCCGCCTACAAGCGGGCGCACGCGCCGTCGAACCAGGTCTTCGACATCTGCGACACGACCCAGTGCCAGGTCTTCGGCGGCACCAACAGCTATTCGGCGTCGGGCACCAGGACGGCGCAGGAGGCCACCAGCACCAACGACGCGGTGACGGCATCCAGCGGGGTGGTGCGCACCTACAACGGCGAGCCCATCTTCGCTGAGTTCTCGGCGAGCAACGGCGGGTGGTCCGTCGACGGTGGGCTGCCCTACCTCGTGGCCCAGCAGGACGACTGGGACGGCGTGACCGGCAGCGCCGTGCACTCGTGGACCGCCACCATCACCGCCGCCCAGATCCAGGCCCGGTTCCCTGCTGTCGGCACGCTCGACCGCCTGCGGGTCACGGGCCGGGACGGCCACGGCGAGTGGGGTGGCCGGGTGAAGACGGTCGTCCTCGAAGGCGTCAGCAGCACGGGTGCGTCGACGAGCGTCACGACAACAGGCGCGGGCGTCTACAACGCGCACACCTGGCCGGCGTACTCCGACGGCCTGCGCTCGTCCT
>JAWWOJ010000350.1:0-10114 GCA_033851885.1 Frankiales bacterium
CGCCAGGGCTCGTAGAAGTTGAGGTTGGTGTTCGGCCCGATCACCCGCATCGCGCCGGAGGCGATCTGTCTCAGGCGGGCCTCGGCTGCCCTCCCCTCCTCGGTGCCGACCTCGCTGAAGCCGGCCGAGAACACGAACGCGAACAGGACTCCCTTCTCGAGGCAGTCCTGCAGCGCCGGCAAGGGGTCACGGACCAGGATCACCGCGACATCGACGTCACCGGGCACGTCCAGCACGCTCGGATAGGCCCGCGACCCCAGGACCTCGGTCTTCTTCGGGTGCACCGGCACGACGGTCGCGCCGCGGGCACCGAGACGGTCCCGGACCTGCACCCACTGGTTGCGCGGCGGTCCCGCCGTGTCGGTGGCACCGATGACGGCCACGGTGCGTGGCCGATACAGCCGGTCCCAATCCAGCTCCCGGAGAGCGAGCGGGCGCCCACTCACGTCGAGAGGCAGCGTCATCTGGTTCGTCCTCCTTAGAAGCCGCGGAAGTGCGGCGTGCGGCGCTCGACGAAGCTGACGACGCCCTCCTGGGCGTCGTGCGTCGCAGCCAGGGCGTCGACGAGCCAGGCCTCCTCGGCGGCGAGCGTGTGGCGGTCGACGTCGAAGGACCTGTTGAGCAGGAACTTGTCGGCGGTGAAGGCGCGCGTGGGTCCGGCGGCGAGCTTGTCCGCGAGCCTGCGCACCTCGTCGTCGAGTCCGTCGGCGGGGACGACGCGGGTCACCAGCCCGATCTCGTAGGCCCGGCGCGCCGGCACATCCTCCGCGAGCAGCACGAGCTCCTTCGCGCGCTGCAGCCCGACCATGCGGGGCAGCAGCCAGGTCCCGAGGGCATCCGCCAGCAGTCCGCGTCGTGCGAACACCTCGATGAACGTCGCGTCCTCGCTGGCGACGACGAGGTCGCACGCGAACGCCAGATGGGCGCCGAGGCCGGCAGCGGTCCCCTGGACGGCTGCGATGACCGGCTTCTCACAGTCCAGCACGGCCGAGACCAGCCGCAGCGCTGCGCGCATCAGGGTGCGCCGGATGTCCCCGACGAGCCGCTCGGGAGCGCCCTCCGGACGTGGGGGGGACGGCGGCGTCCCGCGCAGGTCGGCGCCGGTGCAGAAGAACCGGCCACGGGCGGCCAGGACGACGACGCGGATCGCGGCGTCCTCGTCGGCTCGCGCCAGCTGGTCGAGCAGCGCCTCGCGCTGAGTCGCGTTGATCGCGTTACCGGCCTCGGGACGGTCGAGGGTCAGCGTGAGCACCCCGTTCAGGAGCGTGACCTGGAGGCCTTCGCACGCGTGCTCGATCGGTTCGACGGCCGTCACTGCAGAGCTCCTCGCAACTGGGTGGCGACCGTCTCGGCCGCGGCGTCCACGTTTCCGTGGCTGACCGACAGCAGCCGGGCACGTTTGAGGTACACGTGGGCGTCCAGCTCCCAGGTGAAGCCCATGCCGCCGTGGACCTGGACGTTGGTGGCGGCGTTGTGCAGTGCGGCCTTCCCGGCGAGCACCCGGGCACCGGCGACGGCGCGCTCCGCTTCGGCACTCGTGTCGGCCAGCATCACGCCGGCCGCGTGGACGGAGGCGCTGGCGACCTCGCCCAGCGCGAGCATGTCGGCGAGCATGTGCTTGATCGCCTGGAAGGACCCGATCGTCCGGCCGTACTGCTCGCGGGTCTTCGCGTAGTCCGTCGCGAGCTCCGTGGTGCGTCGCGCGATCCCGAGCAGAGCGGCGGAGGTGAGCAGCGAGGCGGTGCGGCACAGCGCGTCGGATGCCGCACCGAGGAGGAGCACCTCGCCTGCCGGCAGGCTGTCGAGCCGCGTCAGTGGAGTGGTCGGGTCAAGCGGCCGAGACACCAGGTCACCCTGGATGCCTGCCGCCTCGACGAGCTCGACGCGGTCGTCGTGCAGCACCAGCAGCCAGTCGGCGTCACGGAGCCCGGGTACGAGCACCGGGCCGTCCGTGGCCGTGACCGACGCGACCACCACGTCACCTGTGCTCGCACCCTCGACGAGTCCGGCGGCCAGGGTGCTCCCGACGACGGGACCGGGCACGAGGCCCGCGCCGAGAACCTCGAAGGCGAGCACCTGCTCGACGACGGTCAGGCCCGCGCCGCCGTCGCTGTCAGGGAGTGCCAGCGCGAAGACCCCCAGGTCGGCAAGCCTGCGCCACAGCCCCCTGTCCAGGCCCTTCTCGCCGGACTCGCGGGCGACCGCTACCGGAAAGAGGTCGTGGCAGAACCGCGTGAGGGCCGACTGGAGCTCACGCTGACCGGCATCGAGGTCGAAGTGCACCTCAGCGCTCCTTCGGCAGGCCGAGCACACGCTCAGCGAGAATGTTGCGCTGCACCTGGCTGCTGCCCGCGGCGATGCTCACGGCGAACGCATGCAGCGAACCCTCGACGTGCCGGGCAACGGTGAGGTCGGGCAGGTCCTCCAGCACGAGGCCGGCCTGGTCGAGCACCCGCATCGAGAGGTCACCGAGCCGGTGACGAACATCCGCGTAGTACAGCTTGAACGAGGAGCCCCCGACGATGGGCACGGTGCCGCTCTCGCCGCGGGTGACGTTTCTCTTCGTCAGGGCCCAGAGCGCGTCGAGCTCCGCGGCGACGGTGCCGAGCTCGCGCCTGATGCCGGCGTCCTCCCAGGCTGGGCCACGGCCACGGCGGAGCCGCTCGCTGAGCCGAGCGAGGTCCTCGACCAGTCGCAGAGACTCCAGCATCTCGGGAACGAATGCGGTGCCGCGCTCGAAGCTGAGGGTCACCATCGCGACGCGCCAGCCGTCGTTCTCCGCCCCCACCCGGTTGGCGACAGGAACGCGCACCTCGTCCAGGTAGGTCTCGGCGAACTCCGCCTCGCCCTGCAGCGTCACCAGCTCCCGCACCTCGATGCCTGGACTGCTCATGGGCAGGATCAGCCAGGTGATGCCTTTGTGCTTCGGGGCCTCAGGGTCGGTCCTGACGAGCAGCTCGCAGTAGTCAGCGACCTGCGCGAACGACGTCCAGATCTTCTGTCCCGTCACCACGTACTCATCGCCGTCTCGGACGGCGCGGGTGCGCAGACCGGCGAGGTCGCTGCCCGCGCCGGGCTCTGAGAACCCCTGGCACCACACCTTCGTCCCGTCGAGGATGCCCGGGAGGTGCTCGGCGCGCTGCTCGTCGCCGCCCTCGGCGATCAGCGTCGGACCGGCGTGTCCCTGGCCGACGAAGCCGCAGCCGACATCGGGGGCGTCGGCGCGGGCCAACTCCTCCAGGAAGATCAGATGCTCGGTCGGCGTCGCGCCACGTCCGCCGTGCGCCTTGGGCCAGGCGATGCCGGCGTAGCCGGCGTCGTACTGGAGCCGCTGCCAGGTCTCGTCGAACCGGCGCGAGGCCCACCTGTCACGCGGGTCGGGAGGGGACGGGAGGCTCGGGACGACCTCAGCAAGCCAGACGCGCAGTTCCTTGCGGAACTGGGCGTCGGCCTCGCTGTCTTTCAGTTCCATGGCTAGCCTCCGGCTTTTTGTATATCGTATGTACGAGTCGTGCGCGAAACATCGTGCCGGGCCGGGCCCCTGGAGGACGTATGTCGGAGCAGGTTGTCGAGCAGGACGTGCTGGAGTCGCGATTGCTGCGGATCCCGCCGATCATCGACGTCGACGCCCACGTGGTCGAGCCGAGGGACGTCTGGTCGAGCCGGCTCCCGGCCAGGTTTCGCGACGTCGGCCCGAGGATCGTCTACGCCCCTGGCGGAGACGTGAAGCTCGTGGGCTCGTCCTACGTCGAGGAGCCCGGAACCGACGGCCCCGACGTCGCCTGGTGGTTCTACGAGGACCGGCAGGTCAGCCTGAAGCGCTACATCGCCGCCGCCGGCTTCCCCGCCGACGAGGTCGGCATGCAAGGCGTGACCTACGAGAACATGCGTCCCGGCTGCTATCGGACGGTCGAACGGCTCGCCGACATGGACCTCAACGGCGTGCAGGCGCAGCTGTGCTTCCCCAACTTCCCGCGCTTCTGCGGTCAGATGTTCCTGTGGGGCAAGGACAAGGAGCTGTCGCTGCTCTCCGTGCAGGCCTACAACGACTGGATGGTCGAGGAGTGGTGCGGCGACAGCGGCGGACGCCTGCTGCCGCTGTGCATCGTCCCGCTCTGGGACGTCGAGCTCGCGGTGCGGGAGGTGCGACGCAACGCGGCACGCGGGGTCCGTGCGGTCGCGTTCAGCGAGATCCCGGCCTACCTGGGGCTGCCCAGCATCCACAGCCGCTACTGGGACCCGTTCTTCGCCGCGTGCGCGGAGACTCGCACCGTCGTGTGCATGCACATCGGTTCCGGCACGAAGACGCCCCAGACCTCCGACGACGCACCCGAGGCCGTCGCGGGCACGATCATCTTCGGCAACAGCGCCGCCAGCCTGGTCGACTTCCTGTTCAGTGGGGTCCTGCACCGCTTCCCGACGCTGAAGCTCATGTATGCGGAGGCGCAGATCGGCTGGATCCCTTACGTGCTCGAGCGGGCGGACGATGTGTGGCACACCCACCGCGGCTGGGCGCACGGCAAGGACAACTGTCCGGAGCTGCCCTCGACCTACTACCACCGGCAGGTCTACAGCTGCTTCTTCAAGGATGCGGTCGGCATCGACCTGCTCGACAAGGTCGGCGTGGACAACATCCTGTTCGAGACCGACTACCCGCACCAGGACAGCACCTGGCCCGACACCCGGGAGGCCGCAGCCCTGCAGTTCGGGCATCTCCCCCAGAACCAGATCGACAAGATCGCCCGGGGCAACGCGATCAAGCTGTTCGGCCTGGAGCTCTAGGTGCCAGGTCTGCTCGACGGGCTGCGCATCGTCGACGTCAGCATGCTGGGACCGGGCGCGCTGACGACGCACCTTGCCGACCTGGGCGCGGACGTGGTGAAGGTCGAGCCGCCCGGCGGCGACTACATACGCAAGATGGTGTGGCCGTTCGTCGACGGCGTGTCCTTGCTGCACCTGCACCTCGGACGAGGCAAGCGCAGCGTGGTCCTCGACCTGCGGACAGAGCAGGGCGTCGAGGTTTTCCTCGACCTCGTCTCGCATGCCGACGCCGTGGTCGAGGCCATGCGGCCGGGAGCTCTCGAACGCCGCGGGCTCGGCCTGTCCCGGCTCCAGCAGGTCAACCCCCGCATCGTGCTCGCCTCCATCAGCGGCTTCGGGGGCAGCGGCCCCTACCGTGACCTGCCGACGCACGGCGTCGCCTACGACGCGTGGGCCGGCGTCGTCGGGCCCGAGCTCGTCGACGGGCTGCCCACGATGCCTGCGCACCGCTCCGTCGGCATCCACACCGGCCCCCTCTACGGCGCACTGACCTTGCTGGCCGCGGTGCTCCGCGCCCGCGACACCGGGCAGGGCTGCCACGTGGACGTCGCCCAGTCCGACGCCGCCGCGGCGACCGACTGGATGGCGATCGAGACATGGAAGGCCTACGAGCGACCCGAGGACGAGGTCACCGGCAACCCCACGGACGGCTATGAGCGCCGGGCGCCAGGCACGGGCGGCATGCGCGACAGCGTGCGTTACCAGATGTACGCCAGCGCTGACGGACACGTCCTGTTCCAGGCGAGCGAGCGGAAGTTCTGGAAGTCCTTCTGCTCGGCCGTCGGTCGCGACGAGCTCTTCGAGGCGCATCCCGGGGCCGAGTACGCCGATCACGCCCGTGGCAACACCGCGCTGCGCAAGGAGCTCGTCGCGCTGTTCGTGACCCGCACCAACGAAGAGTGGGTCCGGCTCGGCCTTGAGGCAAACGTCCCGCTCTCGCCGGTGAACAGCGCCGAGCAGATCGGCCTGGACCCCCAGTTCCAGGCGCGGCTGCCGTGGATCCCGGCCGAGCGGCTGGGTGCCGAGCAGATCCCGTTCCCCGTGCGCATCGACGGCGAGCTCCTGCCCGTTCCCGCGCACGCGCCGACGCCGGGCCAGCACGCCCGCGAGGTGCTCGGCGACCTGCTCGGCTACGACGATGCTCGGGTCGCCGCCCTCAAGCAGGCCGGCGCGCTCGGCTGACACGTCACCCGAGACTCAGCGCAGCCGGTACGAAGGGCGCGCACCCGAGGCGAACAGCTGCTGTCCTTCGGCGAGAGATGCCTCGTCGCTGCCCAGCTGCACCAGCACCTTGCCGAGGTCGAGGGCCTGCCGGTAGCCGAGATCCAGCGCCTGCCAGATCGCCCGCACCGTCGTCTGCACAGCCAACGGCGGCTGGCCCGCGATGACCGCGGCCACCTGTCGCGCCGCCACCCGCAGGTCATCCGCGGGAACGACCTCGGACACCAGGCCGATGTCCAGCGCGCGCTGAGCCGACACCCGCTCATGGACGCCCATCAGCGACATGCGCAGCACCTCACCGAGCGGCATCCGCTGCAGCATGGCCATCGGCTCGAAGACAGCCGCCATGCCGTAGGTGACGTGCGGGTCGAAGAAGGTCGCGTGCTCGGCGGCGATGATGATGTCGACCTCGCCGAGGAGGTAGAAGGCGCCTGCGCAAGCCATCCCGTTGACTGCCGCGACCACTGGCTTCCACAAGTCGGCTCCGGACTTCGGGCTGATGCGCTCACCGGGGTCATCGAAGTGCAGCGGAGTCGCCCCTTGCTGACCGACGGCCGAACGTCGGCCGGCCACGCCGACCTGGGCCGCGTTGCGGTCGATCCCCGTGCAGAACGCCTTGTCGCCTGATCCGGTCAGGACGACGGCCCGGACATCGTCGTCTTCGCGGAAGGTCCGCCAGCAGCTGTACAGCTCCTCGATCATCACCTCGTCGAACGCGTTCAGCGCCTTCGGCCGGTCCAGCACCACCTCGGCCACTCCCGAGTCGACGGTGACCTGGAGGGTGGTGAACTGCGCATAGGTCGGCATCTAGCTCACCTCGACGGGGGCACCCGCGGGCGCCGTCTCGGCGAGCCGGGCAGGCTGCAGCCCCAGTCCCCCGAACCAGCGGGCGGTTCCCTCGACCCGGCCGCCGCCGCGCCAGTGGTTCCAGCCGTGGGCGACCATCGTGACGCCGAGCGCGAGGCGAAGCAGGAGGGCGGCCACATCGGGCGCTGACACGTCGGTCATGAGCGGTCCTTTCGGAAGGTGCGGCGGACACCAGACAGGACCCCGGGGGTCCAGTAGGGTCCATGGTCGTCCATAGTCGGTGCTATGTCATGGAGGTCGAGATGCGGGTGACGGTGGACTTCGACGTGTGCGAGGCGAACGGCCTGTGCATGGCGGCCGCACCTGAGGTCTTCGAGCTGGACGACGACGACGTGCTGCATGTCCTGCAGGAGGCGCCGGACGAAGACCTTCGGCCGAAGGTCGTGGCGGCGGTGCGCAGCTGCCCGAAGCAGGCGATCTCCGTCAGCTGAGGTTCCGGTCAGACCGCGAGCAACGAGGTCGAGGCGGACGAGAACCAGCCCCCCGTGCCGTTCACACAGGCGACCTTCGCGCCCGCCACCTGCCGGGCGCCGGCCTGCTCTCGCAGCTGCCGGACAGCCTCGACGAGCAAGAAGATGCCGCGCATCCCGGGGTGGCACGCCGACAGCCCGCCGCCATCGGTGTTGGTCGGCAGGGCACCTCCCACCCGCATCCTGCCGCCCTCGAGGAAGGGGCCTGCCTCGCCTCGTTCGCAGAAGCCGAGCGCCTCGAACGTGAGAAGGACAGTGCTCGTGAAGGAGTCGTAGAACTGACACACGTCCACGTCGGCCGGGGTGATGTCCGCTCGCCGGAACGCGAGCGCACCCGAGGCAGCGGCGGGCGACACGGTCAGGTCGTCCCACTGGCTCATCGTCGTGGTGCCGCTGGCAGACGCACAGCTCAGCACCCGGACCGGCCGGGACGGCAGGTCGCGGCCACGCTCGGCAGACGTCACCAGGACAGCGCCGCCGCCGTCGCTGCGGATGCAGCAGTGCAGCTTCGTGAACGGGTCAGCGACCATCGTCGCGGCGGCGACGTCATCGACGGTGATGGCGTCACGGTAGAACGCGTCCGGGTTGAGGCCTGCGTTGTAGCGCGTATCCACGGCGATGTTGGCCAGCTGCTCGATCGTCGTGCCGAACTCGTGCATGTGCCGGCGCGCCACCATCGCGTACTTCGCGATCAGGGTGTGACCGAACGGGACGTCGAAGGCGCTGGGGCCGCGCGACGACAACTGCAGGTTCGCGGTCCGCAGCCTGTTCTTCAGATCCGCACGCGCCGTCGCCGCGTAGACCAGCAGCACGTTGTGAGCAGTGCCGGCACGCACCGCGTCGACCGCGTGCTCGAGCATGACCTCCCAGGCGCTGCCGCCGACACCGGTCGAGTCGACCCACGTCGGCCGCAGCCCGAGGTACTCGGCGAGCTCGACCGGCGCCAGCACCCCCAGCCCGGTGGACGCAAAGCCGTCAACGTCGGTGTGGCTCAGACCCGCGTCCGCGAGTGCCCGGCCGGCCGCCTGCTGATGCAGCGCAAAAGGAGTCATACCGTCGACGCGGCCGCAGTCGGACAATCCGACTCCGGCGATGACGACCCCCGTATCCCGCATGAGCTGACTGTATATTATCTACGAGACTCTCACCGGCGACCCTTGCGTGGTGGCAGTTCCGGGCGGATCCAGGCCGGCTCGCGGCGCTCCTTGAAGGCCGTCCAGCCCTCGAGCGCCTCCGGACCCGCAAGGCTGTCCAGCATCGTCATGCGGTCGATGGCGCCGTAGGCGGTGGAGATGACGCGCTTGACCTCGCCGTAGGCCTGCGGAGCCATCCGCATGCAGTCGCGCAGCGCCTCCAGCGCGGCGTCCTCGACCTCGGCGTGCGGCACCACGCGGGTCACCAGTCCCCAGTCCAGCGCCTCCGCAGCGGTCACGACGCGGCCGGTGAGGAGCATGTCCTTCGCCCGCCCCGGCCCGATCTGAGCTGGCAGAAAGGCCGCGTAGCCGGTGTCGGCGATGCCACGGAGAAGCTCCGGGGCACGAAACGTCGCCCGCTCGCTCGCCACGGCGACGTCACTGAGCAGCGCCATCAGCAGACCACCGCCCTGAGCGATGCCGTTGACGGCGCTCACGACCGGCTTGGGGCTGTACCGGATGGCGTCGAAGGGAACGTTGTCCAAGCCGAGCAGCGCCGGCGCCCCCCAGTCGTCCACGGTGTCGCCTCCCAGGTCGCCGCCCGGGATGAAGACGTCGCCGGACCCTGTCAGCAGCAGTCCCCCGAGCCCGTCGTCGCGGTTGACCAGGTCGACGGCGTAGCGGACGCCGAAGTACATGGCGCCCGTCATCGCGTTGCGCGCCTGTGGCCGATCGACCGTGACACGTGCCACGGCGCCCTGCCGGTCGAACCTGAGGTAGGGCGTGCCGAGCCAGTCGCCCTCGGGCGGTCTCCCTGTGGTCAACGCGGCGCCTCCTCAGTGCTTCCGCTCCAGCCTTGCATCACCCGTCCCGGCTCATGTAGACAATATCCAAAAGTCGGAGGAAACATGGGTCTGCTCGACGACAAGGTGGCACTCGTCACGGGTGCGGGTCACGGAATCGGACGTGGACACGCCCTCGAGCTCGCGAAGCACGGGGCAAAGGTCGTGGTGAACGACCTCGGCGGCTCTGTCCGCGGTGAAGGCCAGGACCAGGCGGCAGACGAGACCGTAGCCCTCATCGAGAAGGCCGGCGGTACGGCCGTTGCCGACTACGGCGACGTCAGCGACCACGCGGACGCGGCCGCCATGGTGCAACGCGCGGTGACCGAGTTCGGGCAGCTCGACGTGCTCGTCAACAATGCCGGAATCGTGCGGGACGCCGTGATCTGGAACATGGTCGACACCGACTTCGACGCGGTGATTCGGGTGCACCTCAAGGGCACCTGGTCCACCTGCCACCACGCTGCCGTGCACTGGCGCGGGAGGGCAAAGAGCGGAGAGGCCGACGTGGGGGGACGCATCATCAACACGACCTCCGGCGCGGGCCTTGGCGGCAACTTCGGGCAGAGCAGCTACGCCGCCGCGAAGGCCGGGATCGTCGGGTTGACCCAGACGCTTGCGCTCGAGCTTCACAAGATCGGAGTCACCGTCAACGCCGTCGGGCCGTCCGGCCTCACGCGCATCACGGCCACCATGCCGGGCATGGGCGAGGCGTTCGAGCCCAACGACATCGCCGAGGACGACTACCACCCGATGGATC
>JAWWOJ010000185.1:0-12153 GCA_033851885.1 Frankiales bacterium
GGCATCACCGTGCAGGACGCGTGGATCGACCGGGACGCCCGCAAGGGCACCGGGCCGTCCGACCACTGCCCTGTCGTCGTCGACCTCGAGCCCTAGAGGAGTTTGGCGAGGGTCGCGGGGGTGCGGGCCGTGGCCCCGACGCCGAGCAGCTTCTCGATCCTGGCGTTGGTCAGCTTGGTCTTCGCGGCACTCTCGAACCCGAGGTAGAGCACCTGGTCGTTGCCGCGGACGACCTCCGGTGCCCAGCTGGTGCTGAGGAACTCCCTGAGTGCCGTCGGGCTCGGCTGGTCGAAGAGCACGCAGACGACGACGTAGCCCGGGAGGTCGGGGAGCTCCTCGAGCGCTTTGCGGAGAGCCGCCTGGGTGCGGACGCAGGCGCGCACGTGGAGCCCGAGCTCCTTCGCGAGGCCCTCCTCGATCTCGGTGGCCAGCTTCTGCGCCGACCGCTTCGGTGACGTGAAGGTCGCGTTGCCGCTGTTGAGGAAGGTGGTCACGTCGGTGTGGCCGAGTCCCTCGAGCACCCGCGTGAGGTCCTTCATGGCGAGCTTGTTCGTCGCGCCGAGGTTCACGGCGCGCAGCAGCAGGACCCACCTCATGAGCGCAGCAACGGCAACGCCTCGCGGGCGCGGTCGTGATCCACCCCGATGCCCTCGAGCAGGTCGACGAGGGACACCCGCAGCTGCGCGACGACCACCTGGCCCGACAGCGAGGTCGCCCCCAGCCGCGCGGGGTCGAGCCGGCCGGCGAGGTCGATCATCGGTCCGGCCGCGTCGTCGGCGGCGGTCGTCGGGTCGAGCTGGTTCGCCAGCTCGTCGAGCAGCTCGGGAAGCTCGCCCGGGAGGGAATCCCCTGTCTCGAGAGCCACCGTGACCCGCCGGACGAGAACCCGCAGGTTGCGTGTGGCGCGGGTCAGCGACGGCAGCAGCCGCACGTCACGTGGATCGCCCTTGTCACGCCTGATGGGGCTGATGCGCGTCGCCTCCCGGCCGGTGTCCAGGGCGTGACTCCAACGGGTCAGCAGTGGGTCGAGTTGGCGGCCGCGGCCGAGCGCCTCCGCCGCCGCGGTGCTCGAGTGCGTCCGCACCGCCTCAGCGGTGTCGCGCAGCACGCCGACCAGGTCCGACAGGTAGGCCGTGCGCAGCAGGCGCGCGTCCTTCCACGGGTCCGGAGGCAGCAGCGCCGCGACCAACAGTGCGCACGCGCCCCCGACCAGGGCGTCCTGCCAGCGGTGGAACCCGCTGTTGGGAGTGCGCGGCAGGGCCACGACGAAGCACGCCTGGATCGCCGCCTGACTGACCGCGAGGCCGGCCCCGTTGACGGCGACGGCGGCCACGAGGGAGAAGAAGACCACCACGCCGATCTGCCAGGTCCCCTGCCCGAACAGGCCCACCCAGAGGTCTCCGACCGCCACCCCCATCGTGACGCCGGCCGACAGCTCCGCGGTGCGACGGAGGCGACCGCCCGCTGTCAGCCCGAGGCTGACGACAGCAGCGACGCTCGCGAAGAACGGCCGGGAGTGCCCGAGCACCGTGGTGCTGATCCACCAGGCCGCCGCGGCCGCCAGCCCGCACTGCCCCGCCGCCCAGACGCCAGCCAGCACCCGGACCCAGGCGTCGCGGAGATGTCGCACGTACCAAACCTAGACTTGTGGTCATGCCGGAGTTCGCGTACGCCGATCTGCTGCCCACGGGTGCCGACGACACCCCCTACCGACTGCTGACCGCCGACGGTGTGAGCACGATCGAGGCGGCGGGACGCACGTTCCTCCAGGTCGAGCCCGAGGCGCTGCGACTGCTCGCGAGGACGGCCATGCGCGACATCGCGCATCTGCTCCGCCCGGCGCACCTCGCACAGCTGCGCCGCATCCTCGACGACCCCGAGGCCTCCCCGAACGACAGGTTCGTCGCGCTCGACCTGCTCAAGAACGCCAACATCGCGGCGGGCGGTGTGCTGCCGATGTGCCAGGACACCGGCACCGCAATCGTCATGGGCAAGCGCGGGATGTCGGTGCTGACCGACGGCCACGACGAGGAGCACCTCAGCCGCGGCATCTACGACGCCTACACGCAGCTCAACCTGCGGTACTCGCAGCTGGCGCCGCTGACCATGTGGGAGGAGAAGAACACCGGAGACAACCTGCCCGCGCAGATCGAGCTCTACGCCAGCGCCTACGACTCCTATGACTTCCTGTTCATGGCCAAAGGCGGCGGCTCAGCCAACAAGAGCTACCTGTTCCAGGAGACCAAGGCGGTCCTCAACCCGACCGCGATGATGCGGTTCCTGGAGGAGAAGATCCGCGCGCTCGGCACGGCCGCCTGCCCCCCGTACCACCTGGCGATCGTGGTGGGTGGCACCAGCGCGGAGTTCGCATTGAAGACGGCCAAGTACGCCAGCGCCAAGTACCTCGACAACCTGCCGACCGAGGGCTCGATGACAGGCCACGCGTTCCGCGACCTCGACCTCGAGCTGCAGGTCCACGAACTGACCGCGAAGCTCGGCATCGGCGCCCAGTTCGGCGGCAAGTACTTCTGCCACGACGTCCGCGTCGTCCGACTCCCCCGGCACGGTGCGTCCTGTCCCGTCGCGATCGCCGTCAGCTGCTCAGCCGACCGGCAGGCCCGCGCGAAGATCGACGCGCAGGGCGTGTGGCTCGAGCAGCTCGAGACCGACCCCGCCCACTACCTGCCCGAGGTGACGGACGAGCACCTCGAGGACGACGTCGTGCACCTCGACCTGAACCAGCCGATGAGCGAGATCCGCAACGTCCTCAGCATGCTGCCGGTGAAGACGCGGCTCTCGCTGTCGGGCCCGCTGGTCGTCGCCCGTGACATCGCGCACGCCAAGATCGCGTCGCTGCTCGACGAGGGCAAGCCGATGCCTGACTACCTCAAGGACATGGCCGTCTACTACGCCGGTCCGGCCAAGACCCCGGCCGGCATGGCATCCGGGTCCTTCGGCCCGACGACGGCCGGCCGGATGGACTCCTACGTCGACCGGTTCCAGGCCGCCGGCGGCTCCCTCGTGATGCTGGCGAAAGGCAACCGCAGCAAGCAGGTGACGGAGGCGTGCCACAAGCACGGCGGCTTCTACCTCGGATCGATCGGCGGCCCCGCGGCGCGCCTCGCCCAGGACTGCATCAAGAAGGTCGAGGTCCTTGAGTACCCCGAGCTCGGCATGGAAGCCGTCTGGCGCATCGAGGTAGAGAACTTCCCCGCGTTCGTCGTCGTCGACGACAAGGGCAACGACTTCTTCACCAGCCCCGCGGAGGCCGACGCCGGCCCGACCCCCGTCACCATCGGGAGTGGTCCCGCCGCCTGAGGCGTACTCTGCGGCCCATGCGCCGCCTCCCAGCCGCAGCACTGATCGCCACGGCCCTGCTCGTCCCTGCCCTCACGTCACGAGCGGCGAGCACCGGGCCGGTCTTCACGACCACCTTGCTCGCCGGCAGCACGGGCAGCTCCGAACCGCGGGCCGCCATCAGCGACAAGGGCGTCCACTGGATCACGACCAACGCCACCAACGGTGACGAGAAGGTCTACCGCTCCACCAACGGCCTCGCCTGGACGCCCGTCAGCCGGCCCGGCAACCAGACCAGCCCGACCACCGACGTCGACGTCGTGGTGCTGCCGAGCGGCCGCGTCCTGACCAGCGAGCTCGACTTCGCGGGCATCAACTTCATCACCCACTACAGCGACGACCAGGGCAAGACGTGGGTGCAGTCGCAGGGCACCACGTACGCCGACACCGACCGACAGTGGTTCGCCGTCGGGCCGCGGTTCCCGGGTGAGGAGCAGGCACGGGTCTACCTGCTGTTCCACAACCTGCTGAGCGGCACCCTGCAGCACAACATGTTCGTCGCCACGTCGCACGACGGCGGAAAGTCCTTCGGTGTGCCGGTCCCGGTCGCGACGCCGCCGCAGCAGGACTATCTCGACCTCCAGTGCGCCGACTCCGGCGGCCCCTCGAACATCTTCGTCGATCAGCGCACCGGCAAGGTCTCCGTCGTCTTCGGCACGCGGTCCTCCCCGGTCGGCGGCTGTGCGGCCAACCCGGTCGAGATCAACGTTGTCGCCGCCAACCGGGTCTGGGTCGTCAGCGCCGACGCCGACAAGACGGAGACCCCTGGCGCGTGGTCGCCGTCGCTGGCCGTCGACGACACCGCCAAGGGCCGCATCACCGGCATGCAGCTCGCCCCCGGCGCGGTCGGTGATGACGGCACCTACTACGTCGCCTATCCCGAGTCGCTGCACGACTACCCGAACTACGACGGGGCGGCCATCAAGGTCGTGCACTCGAAAGACCTCACGACCTGGTCCGCCCCGCTGACGATCGCGGCCTCCGGCGGCACCGGCAACATCCTCCCCCACATCGTCGCCGGGTCCGCGGGTCGCATCGGGCTCGCCTGGTACCACGGCAACAAGGACCTGACGTGGAACTCCTACTCCGCCCAGGTCCTCGACGCGCTGTCGGCCCACCCGCACGTCACGACGACGAAGCTCAGCTCGGTCATCGTCGAGAAGGGCACGGCGAGCAGCCTCATGGGTGCCTGCATCCAGGGCACCGCCGCGACCCTCAACGGCTTCGCGTGCGGCCGCTCGACGGACGTCAACGGGATCGCGATGGACCGGTGCGGACGGCTGCTGCTCACGTGGCCGGCCCAGGCAGGTCTGAAGGAGACCGACGGCACCTACACGAGCATGCAGGTACTCGGGACGCGCCTGCGCACGGCCGTGTGCCCAGCAGCGGTGACGCAGCCCACCGTCGTGCCGCCGAAGGTCGTCCCGTCGACCGGCCACCACAGCGGCGGCGGCAACGGCCTGGCGGCCACCGGTGCGAGCACCGCGGTCGTCGTCATCGGCCTGCTGCTGCTCGGGCTCGGCGCCGCACTTCGACGACGCCGGATGGGGTAGACACGACGGCGTGACAGAGGAGCGGGTGCCGCAGGTCCTCAAGGACGCTGCGGGCTGGTCGTGGCGGCTCCTCGCCGTCGGCTTCTTCCTCATGCAGCTCGGTCTGCTCTACCAGCGGCTCGAGCTCGCGACGATCCCGCTGTCCGTCGCCATCCTGCTGACCGCGCT
This sequence comes from Frankiales bacterium, assembly GCA_033851885.1. GTDB lineage: Bacteria > Actinomycetota > Actinomycetes > Mycobacteriales > SCTD01 > RYN-111. The sequence continues at coordinate 5,079 of JAWWOJ010000185.1, forward strand.
GCTGCGCCCGATCCAGGTACGCCTGGAGCGGCTGGGTCTGCCCCGTTCGGCGGCGGCCGTCGTGACCGTCCTGATCGGTCTCATCGTCCTGGGCGGCGTGGCCACCTACGTCGTCAACCGGGCCTCCGCCGAGTACGACCAGCTCGTCACCTCGGTCGACCAGATCGTGCGGGACACCAAGCACTGGTTGGTGACCGGGCCGCTCCACCTGCAGCAGAGCACCGTCGACGGGGTGAACGTCGGCTCGCTGCAGGACTTCCTGCGGGGCAACCAGGGGCAGGTCGTGAGCGGTGTCGTCGACGCCGGCAAGAAGGCCTTCGAGACCCTCACCGCCATCGTCCTCACGATCTTCCTCACGGTCTTCCTGCTCTACGACGGACCGCAGGTCTGGCGGTGGCTGACCGCGCTGTTCCCCACCAACCGGCGGGCCCTCGTCGACCACGTCGGTGACCGGATGTGGCACACCGTCTCCGGCTATGTCACCGGCACGTTCCTGGTGGCCTCGTTCCACGGCCTCGTCATCGGCGTCACGCTGGCGGTGGTGGGCGCCCCGCTGGTCGCGCCGCTGGCCGTGCTCGTCTTCATCGGCGCCTTCATCCCGCTGATCGGCGCGATCGTCTTCGGCGCGGTCGCCGTGCTCGTGACCCTCGTCGCCGACAGCCCTACGGCCGCTGTCGTGGTCCTCATCGTGCTCGTCATCAGCAACCAGATCGAGGGCCACGTCCTGCAGCCCTTCGTGGTCGGGCGGCATGTGAGCCTGCACCCGATGGGCATCGCCATCACCCTGGCGGTCGGCGCGGTCCTCGGTGGCCTGCCGGGCGCCATCTTCGCGGTGCCCCTCGTCGCGGCCGTCAACGCCGCCGTCGCCACGATCCGCGGCGTCCCGGGGCCACCTGGACTACCAGCCGAGCCGAGGGAGGACGAGGAGGCCCGCACATGAGCCGCACCGAGCACGACTCCATGGGTGAGGTCCAGGTGCCGGAGGACGCACTCTGGCGCGCGCAGACCCAGCGGGCCGTCGACAACTTCCCGATCAGCGGTCTGCGCGTGGAGCCCGCCCTCGTCCGCGCGTTGGCTCTCATCAAGGGGTCCGCTGCCCGCATCAACGCCGGGCTCGGGATCGTGCCGGAGGACGCGGCGGGGCGCATCGCGACTGCCGCGGACGCGGTCGCGGCCGGCGAGCACGCCGACCAGTTCCCGGTCGACGTCTTCCAGACCGGCTCCGGCACCAGCACCAACATGAACGTGAACGAGGTCTTGTCCTCGCTGTCCGGCACCCACCCCAACGACGACGTCAACGCCAGCCAGAGCAGCAACGACACGTTCCCGTCGGCCATCCACCTGGCAGCCGCCCAGGCGGTCACCGGCGAGCTCCTGCCCGCACTCGGGCATCTCGCCGATGCCTTGGAGCGCAAGGCTTCTGAGCACGCCGACACCGTGAAGTCGGGCCGCACGCACCTGATGGACGCCACCCCTGTCACGTTCGGCCAGGAGCTCTCCGGCTGGGCGGCCCAGGTGCGCTACGGCGGCGAGCGGCTGCAGTCCGTCCTGCCGCGCGTCTGCGAGCTCCCCCTCGGCGGCACCGCAGTGGGAACCGGCATCAACACACCGCCCGGGTTCGCGGCAGCCGTGATCGCCGACCTCTCCCGCCGTACCCAACTGCCGCTGACCGAGGCCCGCAACCACTTCGAGGCCCAGGGCGCGCGCGACTCGCTCGTCGAGCTGAGCGGTGTGCTCCGCACGATCGCCGTCGGGCTCAACAAGGTCGCGAACGACCTGCGCTGGCTCTCGTCCGGACCCAACACCGGGCTCGCGGAGGTGCACCTCCCCGACCTCCAGCCCGGGTCGAGCATCATGCCCGGCAAGGTCAACCCTGTCCTTGCCGAGGCGATGATGCAGGTCGTCGCCCAGGTCATCGGCAACGACGCGGCCGTCGCCTGGTCGGGGGCGGCCGGCAACCTCGAGCTGAACGTGATGCTGCCCGTCATCGGCCGCAACCTGCTGGAGTCGATCCGGCTGCTGAGCAACGTGTCACGGTTGTTCGCCGACCGCTGCGTGGACGGGCTGACCGCCGACGTCGAGCGGATGCGCCGCTTCGCGGAGTCATCGCCGTCGGTCGTCACGCCGCTCAACCGCTACCTCGGCTACGAGGAGGCGGCGACCGTCGCGAAGCAGGCGGTCAAGGAGGGAAAGACCATCCGGGAGGTCGTCGAGGAGCGCGGCTACGTCGCCGCCGGAAGGCTCACGCAGCAGCAACTGGACGAGGCCCTCGATGTCCTGCGCATGACCCGACCGAGCTGACCGAAACCCGCGAAAGGCCGAGGCCCGCTCGTCCCACCCAGCAGGGAAGAGCGGGCCTCGGGGCTCGCGGAGGTCTTGCGACCTGCAAGCAAGAGTACGACACGTGGGCCCCGTCCGCGATGTCCGGGTACGGCCAGTTTTCGCTACAGCGGCAGATCCTCGAGCATCTCGGTGACGAGCGCCGCAATGGGCGACCGCTCGGAGCGGGTCAGGGTGACGTGCGCGAACAGCGGGTGGCCCTTGAGCGCTTCGATCACGGCGGCGACACCGTCGTGCCGACCGACCCGCAGGTTGTCCCGCTGGGCCACGTCGTGGGTCAGGACGACGCGCGATCCCTGGCCGAGCCGGGACAGCACGGTGAGCAGCACGCCGCGCTCGAGAGACTGCGCCTCGTCGACGATGACGAAGGCGTCGTGCAGCGAGCGGCCACGGATGTGGGTCAGCGGCAGCACCTCGAGCAGCCCGCGGACCATGACCTCCTCGATGACCTCCGGCTGCACCAGCGCGCCGAGGGTGTCGAACACGGCCTGGGCCCAGGGGCTCATCTTCTCCGAGGCGTCGCCGGGCAGGTAGCCGAGCTCCTGACCGCCGACGGCGTACAGGGGCCGGAAGACGACCACCTTCTTCTGGGCCCGGCGCTCGAGCACCGACTCCAGCCCGGCGCAGAGCGCCAGCGCGGACTTGCCGGTGCCGGCCCGGCCACCGAGGGAGATGATGCCGATCTCCGGGTCGAGCAGCAGCTCGATCGCGACGCGCTGCTCGGCGCTGCGGCCGTGCACGCCGAAGACGTCGCGGTCGCCCCGAACCAGCTTGACGGACTTGTCGGGAGCGACCCGTCCGAGGCCAGATCCCCTGTCAGACAGCAGAACCAGGCCGGTGTGCGTCGGGAGCTCGCGAGCCTCCTCGATCTCGATGCGCCCCTCGTCGTACAAGGTGTCGAGCTCCTTGGCCTCCACGGTCATCTCATCCATACCGGTGAAGCCGGTGCTGGGGGCGAGCTCGGCCCGGTACTCCTCGGCGTGCAGGCCGATCGAGGCGGCCTTGACGCGCAGCGGCAGGTCCTTGCTGACGAGCGTCACCTCGCTGCCCTCGGCGGCCAGGTTGAACGCGATGGCCAGGATCCGGCTGTCGTTGTCCGCGACCCGGAAGCCGGCGGGTAGCCCCTCGAGCGAGGAGTGGTTGAGCTCGACCCGCAGGGTGCCCTCGGCGATGGTCACCGGCTCGTCGAGGCGACCGTGCTTGACCCGCAGGTCGTCGAGGACGCGCAGCGCCTGGCGGGCGAACCACCCGAGCTCGGGGTGGTCGCGCTTGCCCTCGAGCTCGGAGATGACGACGAGCGGGAGAACCACTTCGTGCTCCGCGAACCGACCCATCGCTCCGGGGTCGGACAGCAGGACGGAGGTGTCGAGCACGAAGGTCTTCATGTGTAGGGCGGCCTCTCGCTACCAGGGCCGGGACCTGGCCACCGAGGGCCGGTCTCGGCCCTCCTCACGCCAACCTGCGCGCAAATGGGGCCTCCCGTGCGGCGAGCCGGCTGCCCACCGCTGTGCCCATCGTGCGGCGGCAGTCGGAAAGATGGTGGTTGCGACACGCACGGCCTCGGGTGACGCGCCGTGAACTCTGCGTGTCCGATCCGGGCACCCCGTGATCCACGGAGAGTTGATGGCTGATCGGGGGCCAAAAAGAGCTGCCATGTCTCCGTGGATCAAGGCGGCGGGGAGGGGCGGCGGGTCAGCTGCCGAAGCGGCGTTGCCGGGCACCGAAGTCGCGCAGCGCGCGCAGGAAGTCGACGTGCCGGAAGTCCGGCCAGTAGGCCTCGCAGAAGTAGAACTCCGAGCGCGCGCTCTGCCAGAGCAGGAACCCGCCGAGTCGCTGCTCGCCGCTGGTCCTGATGATGAGGTCGGGGTCGGGCTGCCCGCGGGTGTAGAGGTGCTGGGCGATGTGCTCGACGTCGAGCAGCTCCGCGACCTCCTCGATCGAGCGGCCCTCGGCGGCGTGCGACTGCAGCAGCGACCGCACCGCGTCGGCGATCTCGCGCCGCCCGCCGTACCCCACCGCGATGTTGACGTGCACGCCCGGGCGCCCCGCGGTGCCCTCGGCCGCCTCCTTCAGCGTGCGCGCGGTCTCCGCCGGGAGCAGGTCGAGCGCGCCGACGATGTTGAGGGTCCAGCGGTTGTCGGCACCGGCCAGGTCGACGACGACGCCCTCGATGATCCGCAGCAGCGCGCTGAGCTCGCCCTCGCTGCGCGCCAGGTTGTCGGTGCTCAGCAGCCACAGGGTGACGACCTCGACCCCGGCCTCGTCGCACCAGGCGAGCAGGTCCACGATCTTGTCCGCACCGGCCTGGTGGCCGTCCTTCGCCGAAGCCCCGACCGACTTGGCCCATCGGCGGTTGCCGTCGAGGATGACGCCCACGTGCCGCGGGACCGGGACCCCCTGGAGTCGTCGGGTCAGCCGTCGCTCATAGGCGCTGTAGACGAGATCCCGGACACCCACGGCCGGAGCCTACGACAGCCGCGACCGTGCCCAGACGCTCTTCAGCACGACACCGGCGACGACCACCATGGCGATGATCGCGAAGGGGTCCCGGCTGAACAGGCACAGCGCGAGCCCCAGCACCAGGAGCACGGTCCACGCCATCCGGCCGAAGGGACCGAACTTCGTATCGGTCTTGCGCCACCGGGTGTACGTCGGGAGCGCGACCTGATCACGGGCCACCGGGCCCGACGGGACCGCCGAGCTCCCGACGGGCGCGAAGCACTGGCCGCACCAGCCCGCGTCGGCTCGCAGCACAGCCCTGCACGACGAGCAGTTCACCTGACGATGATCGGCAGCGCTTCCGGCGTACTGAACTATGTGTTGAGGCGCTCCACGAGCGAGGCGTGCTGCTCGATCAGGGCTTTCGGCATGTGGTCGCCGAACTGCTCGAAGTACTCGGGCAGCAGGCCGGCCTCCTGCTTCCAGATCTCGGTGTCGACCGACAGCAGGATGTCGAGGTCGCGCTCGGAGATCTCGAGCCCGTCGAGGTCGAGCTCAGCCTTCCCGGGAACCGTGCCGATCGCGGTGTGGATGCCCTCGGCGCGACCCTCGAGGCGGTCGACGATCCACTTGAGGACGCGGCTGTTCTCGCCGAAGCCGGGCCAGAGCCACTTGCCGTTCTCGTCCTTGCGGAACCAGTTGACGGCGTAGATCTTCGGCAGCTTGTCGGCCGAGGTCGTCTGGCCGATCTCGAGCCAGTGGCCGGCGTAGTCGGCCATGTTGTAGCCGCAGAACGGCAGCATCGCGAACGGGTCGCGGCGCAGCTGGCCGATGGCCCCGGCCGCGGCGGCCGTGGTCTCCGAGGACACCGTGAGGCCCATGAAGACGCCGTGCTCCCAGTCGAAGGACTCGGTCACGAGCGGGACGGCGGTGGCGCGCCGGCCGCCGAACAGGATCGCGCTGATCGGGACGCCCTTCGGATCCTCCCACTCCGGCGCGATCGTCGGGCACTGGCCGGCGGGCGTGGTGAAGCGGGCGTTGGGGTGCGCGGCCGGGGTCTCGCTGGACGGGGTCCAGTCGTGGCCCTTCCAGTCGGTGAGATGCGTCGGCGGCTCCTCGGTGAGGCCCTCCCACCAGACGTCGCCGTCATCGGTCAGCGCGACGTTGGTGAAGATGCTGTTGCCGTAGAACGTCTTCACCGCGTTGGCGTTGGTGTCCTCGCCGGTGCCCGGCGCGACGCCGAAGAAGCCGGCCTCGGGGTTGATCGCGTAGAGGCGTCCGTCCTCGCCGAAGCGCATCCAGCAGATGTCGTCGCCCACCGTCTCCACGGTCCAGCCGGGGATGGTCGGCTGCAGCATCGCGAGGTTGGTCTTGCCGCAGGCGCTCGGGAAGGCCGCGGTGATGTAGCGGACGTCGTTCTGCGGGGAGGTGAGCTTGAGGATGAGCATGTGCTCGGCCATCCAGCCCTCGTCGCGGGCCATGACCGACGCGATGCGGAGCGCGAAGCACTTCTTGCCGAGCAGCGCGTTGCCGCCGTACCCGGAGCCGTAGGACCAGATCTCGCGGGTCTCGGGGTAGTGCACGATGTACTTGGTGTCGTTGCAGGGCCAGGGGGTGTCGGCCTGGCCGGCGTCGAGGGGTGCACCGACGGTGTGCACGGCGGGGACGAAGAAGCCGTGCTCGCCGATCTCGTCGAGGGCGGCCCGGCCCATCCGGGTCATGATCTTCATGGAGACGACGACGTAGGGGCTGTCGGTGATCTCGACGCCGAGCTGGCTGATCTTGGAGCCGAGCGGTCCCATGCAGAACGGGACGACATACATCGTCCGGCCCTTCATGCAGCCGGCGAACAGCGGCTCGAGCGTCTGGCGCATCTGCGCCGGATCCATCCAGTTGTTCGTCGGGCCGGCGTCGGCCTCCTGCTCGGAGCAGATGTAGGTGCGGTCCTCGACCCGCGCGACATCGGTCGGGTCGGACTTCGCGTAGAAGCTGTTGGGGCGCTTCGCCTCGTCCAGCTTGACGAAGGTGCCGTTGTCGACGAGCAGCTGCGTCAGTCGAGTCCACTCCTCCTCCGAGCCGTCCGCCCACTCGACCCGGTCGGGCTGGGTCAGTTCGGCGATCTCTCGGACCCAGGCCACCAGCGTCGTGTTGTTGGTGGGGGCTTTCTCTAGCCCGGGAGTGGTTGAGGCGGTCGTCATGAGATCCTCTCCATGGAGGGTGGCTCGGCCTGCAGCGCGGCGAGACAAGAAGTGTGCCAACTGTCTACCCAGACGCAACAGTGCCCCACCCTGTGAGA
>JAWWOJ010000263.1:0-3068 GCA_033851885.1 Frankiales bacterium
ACGGGGGCCTGAACGCGGTCAGAGTGCGACCCTCCAGTCTCCTCCAGCGCCGAAGGGACCAGCCTCGGCACGGGAGGCTGCGTCCCGCGATGTCGTTCCTACTCCTTAGCCGATCTCGCCCAGGACGGGATCGCTCAGATCGACATCCCTGCCTCGTGGCGATTCTTGGATATTTGTCCATGCGCATCGGCCCTTCGGCACTTGCTGGCGCTCATGCCGACGCCGACCTCCCTGTTCAGGACACCGTCCCGGTGCGAAAGTCGTCACCGTGCCTGACGCAGTTGTTCCGCTTCTTGCGACGGCGGTCGTGCTCGCCGTCCTTCTCCCCGTGCGCCGTCCACCCCGCAACCGTCTCACCATCGGGGACGACGCCCTCCGCCTTCAGCTGGGCGTCTGGGACAAGCTCTACTGCTGCCGTTCGGACGTGGTCGTTGCGATCGCAGACGTGGAGGGAGTCACTGTCAGTCCTCGTCGACTCGTTCCGGTGTCAGGGATCCGACTGCCAGGGACCGCGATCCCCGGCCTGATGCGGGCGGGCTCGTACGGCAGGGGCTCGGCACGGGACTTCTGGAATGTCCGTCGGGCGGACTCACTGCTCGTGATCCAGCTGCGGCCGGGCGCAGCGTATCGACGACTCGTCCTCGAGGTCATCGACCCGACCACCACCGCGCGTGACCTTCGCCCTGCCCTGGGCGCTTACACCGGAGCCCTCGCCTAGCGAAGCTGTCGGTAGTGCACTCGAAAGTGCGGAAAAGCGCCCTCCGCCTGTCATGTTGGCACGGTGTTGGCACGGCCGATCCTGTGGGCGGGCGCCCGTACCCCGAAACACCCACGGACCTGCGGTCTTTCTGGTGGGCGATACAGGACTCGAACCTGTGACCTCTTCCGTGTCAGGGAAGCGCGCTAGCCAACTGCGCCAATCGCCCGTGCGTGTGAAGTTGTGCTTCGGAGGAGAGGCCGGGGCGGGAATCGAACCCGCGTACAGGGCTTTGCAGGCCCTTGCCTAAGCCACTCGGCCACCCGGCCGGGAGGCGCTTGAATCTGGTGCTGGGTCTCTTCGAGCGGACGACGGGATTCGAACCCGCGACCCCAACCTTGGCAAGGTTGTGCTCTACCAACTGAGCCACGTCCGCGTGCGCCGAGCGTGCCCGGCGACGGGGGATGACGTTAGCAGACCTGGTGGCGGGTTACGGCTCAGCCCAGAGCAGTACGGCGAGCTCAGCGTCCACGTCCACATGGTCGCTCTCGGACCCGGTCGGGACGGCGGCATAGGTCATCGTGAGGAACTCGACGAGCTCCGACACGGGGATCTCGAACAGGGCCTTGCCGGAGGGGGAGGACAGCGAGAGGCAGACCACATCGCCGGACTCGTCCTGGCCCTGCGACGACGGCCACACCTGGACGTCGCCCTGGCCGACCGGCGCACCGACCCCGTCGGTGAGCAGCTGGCGGGCGAACGTCCACTGGACGATGTCGCCGCTGCCGTTGACGCCCGTGTGGAAGGCCACGGTCACGGCGTACGGGTCGGCGGCGTCGAACGCGAGGCCGGCGCGGACGGGGAGCGAGGACGCTCCCGGCACCACCAGGCGCAGCTGGAACTCACTGCGAACGGTGACGGGACGGGCGGTCATCTCGCGCTCCTCGGGCTGGGGATCGTTCTGCAAGAGTGCCCCTTTCACGTCGCTCTGAACCTCCTGTCACACCAGCATTCACCCGTGCGGCCCAGGCGGCGTACCTTTTCGCCCGTGGCGCGCGTCACCGAGGGTGACGATCCCGGTGGGAACTGAGGCAGACTGAGCGCGTGATCCGAGATCGGGTACGCCGGCTCCCCGGCGGCAACACCCTCGTACGCGTGGGGGTTTTCCTCCTGGGTCTGGCGTTCATCGCGCTTGGCCTCGCGCTGTCGGTGCTTCCCGGGCCGTTCACGATCCCGTTCGTACTCCTGGGGCTCGTCGTCTGGGCGCTGGAATTCGCCTGGGCCGAGCGCTGGCTGGACCGGGCGCGCAGGCAGTCGCGGAGCGCCTGGGAGGACGCCAAGGCGCACCCCTGGCGGGCCGGCCTCGTGACCGGCGGCGGCATCCTGCTTCTGGTCGTCGGTCTCGTGCTGATGTCGAGGTACGACCTGCTCAACCACGCCAAGTCCGTCATCAGCTGAGAACCGGTAGTGTTCCGGCCCGCACCTCTTCCCGGAGAACTCCGGGCGATTAGCTCAGTTGGTTAGAGCGCTCGCCTCACACGCGAGAGGTCACTGGTTCGAGTCCAGTATCGCCCACCAGTGTCACCGCAGGTCAGAGCCCATGTCGCCCACCTGCGAAGTCAGATTTGCCAGATGCGTGCCAGATGGCCACGCTCGTTCGGCCCGTTTCTGGCACGGATCTCGCCGTCACGAGGGGTCCCAATGTGACCCCGCGACCGCAAGTGCCAGACGAGTCATGGCCTCCTGTTCTTGATCGCGAGTAGCCGAGATCCGGTCGCTGACGACCGGCGTGTTCGGCGCCTCCCTGCACACCTCTGTCCGGGCGACTTTCGGGAGGCAGGTATGGAGCGTGGGAAGGACCTTCGGACGGTGCGTGGGCCGGGTTACCTGACCCTTCGCGAGGCGGCTGAGCAGCTCCGGTGCAGCACCAAGACCGTGCGGCGGTACGTCGCTAGTGGGCGCTGGCGGCCTACCGCGTTGGCCCCACGATGCTGCGGGTGTCCGCGGAGCAGCTCGACGCCATGGTGGTGGCGGGGGAGGTGCCGACCGTCCGGCCGGCTTGAGCGGTCGCGTGTCTTGCCGTACAGTGTCCGTACGAGAGGGGTTGATCGCGATGACGACCACGGACGACCGACGGCGGAGCCGACGGCTTGAGGTGCGGACCACCGCCGACGAGCGCGCCTTGATCGACCGCGCTGTCGCCGCGCGCGGCGGTGACCTGACGGAGTTCATCGTCGCGACGGCCCTCAACGAGGCCAGGCGCGTCCTGGCGGACCGCGACAGCTTCGTCCTGAACGCCGATCAGGCGGAGGCTTGGGACGCCCTCAACGCCCGGCCTGCTCGCGAGCTCGCTGGGGTACGTGCCCTGTTC
>JAWWOJ010000284.1:0-3779 GCA_033851885.1 Frankiales bacterium
CCTCGCCCTGCAACGGCTCGCCAGCGAGCTGAGCGCCCGGGACGCCCGGATCCAGGAGCTCGAGCTGGCGCTGGTGGAGCCGCCGCCGCCGGAGGAGCCCGCGCCGGTCGAACCACCGCCGCTCGAAGAACCCCCGCCGGCCGCCCCCGAGACCTTCGAGCCGTTCGAGCCCGCAGCGGTGGCGCCCGCCACCATCAGCGGGCCGCTCACCGGCACGACCTGGTGGACCGCCCCTGTTCCTGAGCCCGAGGAAGAGCCCGCTGCGGCCGCTCAGGTGGACCCGGAGCCGGAGGCGCTGACGCTGCCGGCGGGCGACGACGCCTTCAGCTTCCCCGAGCTGCACGCGCCGGAGCCGGCGGCTGCCGACGAGGAGCCAGAGCCCCGGCATGACTGGTGGAGCAGCCAGGACGAGCCCCCCGCGGGTGGTTGAGACTGCCCCGTGACCTCGGGCGCGGATCGTCGAGAGCGTCCGGCTGTCGACCCTTTTCGACAGTCGAGCCGCCGATGCACGAGAATGGACACCAGACACCGCGGACGCGACGAGCCTGTCGCGTCCGCACCTGACTGATGGAGGTACGGCGATGGCGGCGATGAAGCCGCGTACGGGCGACGGTCCGCTCGAGGTCACCAAGGAAGGACGCGGTCTCGTGATGCGCGTTCCGCTCGAGGGCGGCGGGCGTCTGGTCGTGGAGCTCAACGCCGAGGAGGCCACCGCACTCGCTGAAGCTCTCAAGGCCGTCACCGCCTAGGGATGGCGCAGCTTCCCGCTCTCGTCCTGGCCGGGTCCGTCCCGGCCGCCGCGGTCAGCGCGATCCCGACGGCCCTGCCCACCCGGCCGGGCGACGGCGCACCGCGCGTGCTGGGCCAGCCTCCGATCGAGGTGGCGGTCCTGCTCGAGCGGGAGAAGGCGAAGGGCGAGGCGGGGGAGCTCATCGTGGTCCCGGTGGAGGACCGGGTGCTGCTGCTGGGCACCGGCGACGGCAGTCCGGCAGCCCTGCGCAAGGCCGGCGCGGCCGTGGCCCGGCGGGCCAAGCAGCAGGAGTCGCTGGCCCTCGACCTGCGTCGGCTCGACCTCACCGACGCCAGCCTGCGGGCGCTCGCCGAAGGGCTGCTGCTCGGGTCCTACGGCTTCACCCTGAAGCCCGCTGCCGAACCCCGCCCGCTTATCCGTATCACTGTCGTCGTGGCCCGGCCCGACCCCCTGAGGCCGGCGCTCGACAGGGCGCTTGCGGTGATCCTCGCGGTCGCGTCGGCGAGAGACCTGGTCAACACCCCCGCCCTCGAGAAGAACCCCAGTTGGCTTGCCGCGCAGGCGAAGACGCTGCTCAAAGGCCTTCCGGTCACCGTCCGCGACGACGCCCAGCTCCGGGCCGAGGGCTGGGGCGGCGTCACTGCAGTCGGCATGGGCAGCAGCCGGCCACCCCGCGTCGTCGAGGCAACGTACGACGGCGGGGGCACCCAGCACGTGGTGCTCGTCGGCAAGGGCATCACGTTCGACACCGGCGGCATCTCCATCAAGCCCAACGACGGCATGCTCACCATGAAGATGGACATGGGAGGCGCGGCCGCCGTCCTCGCGACCCTGCGGGCCGTCGCTGACCTCAAGCTGCCGGTCAAGGTCACCGCGATCGCCTGTGCGGCCGAGAACATGCCGAGCGGCACCGCCCAGCGACCGTCGGACGTCATCACCCAGTACGGCGGCACGACCGTCGAGGTCCTCAACACCGACGCGGAGGGCCGGCTGGTCCTCGCCGACGGCATCGCCTATGCCGACCGGGTGCTGGACGCCGACGTCATCGTGGACGTCGCGACCCTCACCGGCGCGATGCCGGTGGCGCTCGGGCGCAAGATCGCCGGCCTGTTCACCAACGACGACGCCCTCTGCTCGCAACTCGAGAAGGCCGCGGAGGCCTCGGGGGAGCGGGTCTGGCGGATGCCGCTCACCCCGGACTACCGGCGGGCCCTCGAGTCGGAGACCGCCGACCTGCGCAACATCGGCGACCCCCGGCTCAAGCTCAGCGGCGGCTCCATCACCGCCGCGCTGTTCCTGCAGGAGTTCGCTGGGGGCCGCCGGTGGGCGCACCTCGACATCGCGGGTCCCGGGTGGTCGGGCAGCGACGACGAGGAGCTCACCAAGGGCGGCACCGGCTACGGCGTACGGCTCCTGACCCGCTGGCTCGAGCAACTCGCGGCAGCCCCGAAGCGCTCCCGCCGCGCTTCCTGAACTCTCGCGCGCCGCGTGCGCCCGGCTGAGCGTGGGCGCGCGCCGTCGCCCGCGCGAGAGCTCAGGAAGAGGTGAGGACGGCCGCGAGCAGGCCGGGCCCGACGGGCAGCAGCGCGGGGGTGAGGCGTTCCTCCTCGCGCACCGCCCTGGTCAGCTCGCGCAGCGAGACCGCCTCGGCGTCGCGGGCCGCCGGGTCGGCCACCCGGCCGCCGGCGAGCGCCCCCGCGAAGACCATCACGCCACCCGGCCGCAGCAGGCGTAGTGACGCCGCCAGGTAGTCGAGGTTCTCGGAGCGGGCCGCGTCGCAGAACACCAGGTCGTAGGCGCCGTCGGACAGCCGCGGCAGCACGTTGAGGGCCTCTCCGGCGATCAGGCGCACGCGCCCCGAGCCGTAGCCGGCCTCGTTGAGCGACTGCTTGGCCAGCCGCTGGTGTTCGGTCTCGGGGTCCACGGTCGTCAGCACGCCGTCAGGGGTCATCCCGCGCAGCAGCCACAGCGCGGAGACGCCGGCGCCGGTGCCGAGCTCCACGACGGCCTTCGCGGCCCCCACCGCCGCCAGCAGGCGCAGCAGCGAACCGGTGACCGGGTCCACGCACGGCACCCCTACCTCGGCGGCCCGGGCGCGGGCTGCGGTGAGCGGGGCGTCCTCGGGGAGCCAAGCGTCCAGCCAGCCGGTCAGGTCCGTCATGGGCGGAACCTATCGCCCGGCCAGGGCGTTGCACTGGCTGACAGGGCTCTTTCAGGAAAGCGGGGCACACTCTCCTCATGGAGACGGACTGGGTCGCACCCACCTGGGACGAGGTCGTACGCGACCACTCGGCCCGGGTGTATCGGCTCGCGTACCGACTCACCGGCAACCGGCACGACGCCGAGGACCTCACACAGGAGGTCTTCGTCCGGGTCTTCCGGTCGCTGTCGAGCTACACGCCCGGCACCTTCGAGGGCTGGCTGCACCGCATCACCACCAACCTGTTCCTCGACATGGTCCGCCGCAAGCAGCGGATCCGGTTCGACGCGCTGCCCGACGACACGGAGCGGCTGCCCGGACGTGAGCGCAGCCCGCAGCAGGTCTACGACGACACCCACTTCGACGGCGACGTCCAGGCCGCGCTCGACGCGCTCCCGCCGGACTTCCGTGCCGCCGTCGTCCTGTGCGACCTCGAGGGCCTGTCCTACGAGGAGATCGCCGACACGCTCGACGTCAAAATCGGTACGGTCCGCAGCCGCATCCACCGCGGTCGCTCGCAGCTGCGCGAGGCCCTCGCCCACCGTGCTCCCGCCGCCGCCGTCAGCGACCCGGTGGCCCTGGTATGAGCGCGCACCTCGGCCAGGCGCTGAACGCGTTCGTCGACGGTGAGCTCGATCTCCCCCGCGAGCACGACGTGCTCACGCACCTCGCCTGGTGCGGGAGCTGCCGCACGGAGGTGGAGGCCCTTCGTGGCTTCAAGGCCGCGCTGCGCCAGACCCGCCCTGGCCTGCCCACCGACCTGTCCGCCCGGCTGATGGCGGTCAGCGCCTTCCCCGTCGCCCCCTTGGTCTCCCACCCCCGTCGGCG
>JAWWOJ010000286.1:0-3934 GCA_033851885.1 Frankiales bacterium
GGATGATCGACGTGGCCCGGGCGGCCGGCGTCTCGCGACAGACCCTCTACTACGAGTTCGGCTCCAAGGACGCGCTCGCCGAAGCGGTCGCTCTGCGCGAGGCGGCCCGCTGGATGGAGGGCGCCGACGCCGCCGGCGTCGGCCACGAGGGCAGCCCAGCCGAGGCCGTCGCCGCGGGCACGCAATGGACGCTCGAGGAGGCGGAGCGCAACCCGCTGCTGAAGGCCGTCCTCACCGACGATGCCGGCGGACTGCTGCCGTTCCTCACCACCCGCGCCGAGTTCCTGCAGCGCGCGGCCCGTGACCACTGCGCCCAGCACCTCACCTCGCACTGGCCGAGCATCCCCACCGACCGGGTCAGGCTGGTCGCCGACTCGGTGACCCGACTGCAGTTCAGCCACCTCGTCCTCCCGGGCGGTCGCCCGGAAGAAGTCGCCCGTGACATCGCCGTTCTCGTCGAGAGCCTGCTAGGAGCCCCATGAGCACCCACGAGCTGTACACCGTTCCCGTCGAGATGGAGACGTGGGACCTGGAGGCGCAGGGCGCCGCTCGCTTCACCTGGGAGTACGACGACAGCCGCGACCAGCTGCTGAGCCTCTACCAGAAGGGCAAGGACAAGCAGTGGGACCAGGTGCACCGCATCGACTGGGACGAGCCGGTCGAGCCCTACGACCTGCTCGGCATGCCGGAGGAGGCCATCTCCATCCACGGCACCCCGATGTGGGACAAGCACTTCGCGAACGACCAGAAGGCCAAGGACGAGCTCGGCCTGCACCTGGGTGCGTGGCAGTTCAGCCAGTTCCTGCACGGCGAGCAGGGCGCCATGATCTGCTCGGCCCGCATCGTGGAGTCGGTGCCTGACCTCGACTCGAAGTTCTACGCCGCCACGCAGACCATGGACGAGGCGCGGCACGCCGAGACCTATGCCCGGTTCCTGCAGGAGAAGGTCGGCCTGCTCTACCCCATCAACGAGCATCTGAAGTCGCTGCTCGACGACACGCTGTCCGACAGCCGTTGGGACATGCCCTATCTCGGGATGCAGGTCCTCATCGAGGGACTGGCGCTGGCCGCGTTCGGCCTGCTCCGCGACATGACCACCAAGCCGCTGCCCAAGCAGATCCTGGCCTACGTGATGCAGGACGAGGCCCGGCATGTCGCCTTCGGCCGCATCGCGCTGCGCGACTACTACAAGGAGCTGTCCTCGGCAGAGCTCGCCGAGCGCGAGGAGTTCGTCGTCGAGGGGTGCTACCTCATGCGATCGAGGTTCCGGCAGCAGGAGGTCTGGGAAAACATGGGTCTCGACGTCGACGCCTGCCTCGAGGCCGTCGAGTCCGCTCCCTACTACCAGGCCTACCAGTCGCTGCTCTTCCAGCGGATCGTGCCGTGTGTGAAGGACATCGGGCTCTGGGGCGAGAAGGTGCAGAAGGCCTACGCCGACATGGGCGTGCTCGACATGGCTGGCATCGACCTCGACGCGCTGATGAAGAACGACGAGGACCAGGCTGAGCTCGTCGACGCCGAGAAGGCGGAGCTGGCCGCGCGCAAGCAGCAGGTGAACAACGTCATCGCACTGGCAGACTGACGAGCAGCCGGACTAGTTTCGGCCGGGTGGAGTGGATCGAGCACGGCGAGCGGTCCCTCTACGAGTCGCCCTGGGTGTCGTTGCGGCTGGTCGACGTCGAGGTGCCCGGCGGGGCCAGGTTCGAGCATCACGTCATCCGTCGGCCCCTCCCCGCAGCGGGGACGGTCGTCGCCGGGCCGGACGGCGTGCTCCTGCTCTGGCGGCACCGCTTCATCACGCGCACCTGGGGCTGGGAGGTGCCCGCCGGCCGGGTCGAGGAGGGGGAGGCGATCGAGGTCGGGGCAGCCCGCGAGGTGCTCGAGGAGACGGGATGGCGGCCCGGGCCGCTGCGCCACCTGTTCGGCTGCTACCCGACCAACGGCATCTCCGACGGGCGCTTCGAGCTGTTCGTCGCGGAGGGGGCGACCTATGTCGGGGAGCCGTCGGACCCGTCCGAGGCAACCCGCGTCGAGTGGGTCCCGGTGGCTCAGGTTCGGGAACTGCTGCGGGACGGTGCGGTCCAGGACGGGCTGTCGTTGACGGCGCTCACCTGGTGGCTGCTGCACGAGATGACCTGACCGCGTGCGGCCGACTAGTCCTCAGCGGCCTCACGCGACAACAGGCTCAGCAGCAGGCGGCGGAAGCTGGCGAGGCGCTCGGGAGCCGTGCCCTCGGCGGCGGCCCAGGAATCGAGGCGGCAGGAGCTGCCGAGGTGGTCGCAGCCGACAGGGCACTCCTCGGCGCCGGGTGCGAGGTCGGGGAAGGCTGCCAGCACCCCGGCGGCGGTCACGTGCCCGAGGCCGAAGGACCGCACGCCGGGCGTGTCGATGACGGTCCCGCCGCCTGGTAGCTCCAAGGCGATCGCCGACGACGACGTGTGCCGTCCCTTGCCCACGCCGGTCACCTCACCGACTGCCCGGAAGGCGTCAGGGACGAGCTGGTTGACGAGCGTCGATTTGCCCACTCCCGACTGCCCGAAGAGCACGGATCGCTTGCCCTGCAGACGATCTCGCAACTCATCGACCCCCGAGCCCCGGCCGGTGACGACCGCCTCGACACCCAGCGGCTCGTAGAGGGCCAGCAGCTCCGACGCCGGCGCAAGGTCCGACTTCGTGAGGCAGAGCAGGGGCGTCAGCCCGCCGTCGTACGCCGCCACCAGGCACCGGTCGACCAGTCGCGGCCGGGGGACGGGATCGGCCAGCGCCGTGACCACGACGAGGATCTCGGCGTTGGCGACGACCGCCCGCTCGAGCGGGTCGTTGTCATCGGGCGAGCGGCGCAGCAGTGACGTACGGGGCTCGAAGCGCACGACGCGGGCCAGCGAGTCGGGGCGACCGGAGACATCGCCGACCACCGCGACCCGGTCGCCGACCACGACGGCGCGGCGACCGAGCTCGCGGGCCCGGACCGCGGTGACCAGCGCGCCGTCGACCCGCACCCGGTAGCGGCCACGGTCGACGGTGACCACGTCACCCAGTACCGCGTCGCCGTGGGAGGGACGGGACTTGGTGCGCGGGCGGGTGCTGCGCGGCGGACGTACGCGGACGTCGTCCTCGTCGAGCTCCCGCGGCACTAGATCCCCAACATGGAGGTCCACGAGCCGACGAAGTCGGGCACCGTCTTGCGGGTCGTGGCGATGTCGTCGACCTCGATGCCCGCGACGCCCAGACCGAGCACGGCCCATGCCATGGCCACTCGGTGGTCGTCGTACGACGAGAGCAGGCCAGGTCCGAGGGGGCGGGGCACGACGACCAGGCCGTCGTCGGTCTCAGTGACGTCGCCGCCGAGGGAGTTCAGCTCCGTGGCCAGTGCCTTGAGCCGATCGGTCTCCTGCAGGCGGATGTGCGCGACCCCGCGGAACCGCGACGGTGACGCGGCCAGCGCGGCCAGCGCCGTCAGCACCATCGTGAGCTCGGGGGCGTCTCCCAGGTCGGCGTCGATCCCGACGAGGCCAGCGCCGGCGGAGACGGTGACCGAGGTGGGTGTCCGAGTGACGACGCCGCCCATCTGCTCGAGCAGGTCCGGCAGGACCGAACCCGGCTGCCGGGTGTGGGCGGGCCAACCCTCGACCGTCACGGACCCCCCGGTGACTAGTGGCGCAGCGAGGTAGGCCGCCGCGGTGGACAGGTCGGGCTCGACGACGGCGTCGCGGGCCAGCAGCGGCCCGGGCGACACGCGCCACACACCGGGCACCGAGTCGTCGACGTGGGCTCCGGCGACCCGGAGCGCGTCCACCGTCATCTCGAGGTGGGGCACCGAAGGCAGGCGGTCACCGACGTGCTGGACCCCGACGCCCTGCTCGAAGCGTGCCCCAGCCAGCAGCAGGCCGCTGATCAGCTGGGAGCTCTGGGAGGCGTCCACGGTGACCGCACC
>JAWWOJ010000356.1:0-5931 GCA_033851885.1 Frankiales bacterium
GCGGGTCCGCCGGCGCAGGGCCTGCACCACCGCCGCCGCCACGAGGCCCGCTGCAAGAGCGGCCGGGACGCCGCTGAGAAGGCCGACCGCCGCTGCCAGGGCGGGAGCTGCGGTGAGCGGGAGCGAGGCGGAGGCATGCAGGGGCACCCCGACCGCGACGGCACAGCCGAGTCCCGCGAGCAGCGCGGCGAGAAGTGTCACAGCAGGCCGTCCAGCTCCTCGAACCCCTTGGCCTGCAAGGGATCTGACGCGCCGTCCCAGGTCCAGGCAGGAACCGCCGCCACGAGATCGCCGGCCCGACGGAGGATGCACACCTCGGCGACGCGACGCCGCGAGCCGCGGACGAGGTGCACCACGACCTTCAGCGCCGACGCGAGCTGGCTGTGCAGGGCCTCCCGCCCCAGCCCCGCGGAGGCAGCCAGCGCCTCGAGCCGGGCGGGCACGTCGCCCGCGCTGTTGGCGTGCAGGGTCCCGCAGCCGCCCTCGTGCCCGGTGTTGAGTGCCGCGAGCAGGTCGACGACCTCGGCGCCCCGGACCTCGCCGACCACCAACCGATCCGGCCGCATCCGCAGCGCGTTGCGGACGAGGTCGCGCAAGGTGACCTGACCGGCGCCCTCAGCGTTCGGGGGCCGCGCCTCGAGCCGGACGACATGCGGGTGGTCCGGCAGCAGCTCCCCCGCGTCCTCCACGAGCAGCAGGCGGTGCGTCGGGTCCGCCAGCGACAGCAACGCCGACAGCAGCGTCGTCTTGCCCGTCCCTGTGCCGCCGCTCACGAGGAAGGCCTGCCGCGATGCGACCAACCGCTCGAGCAGGACCGCGCCAGGAGGCGGCACCGTGCCGGCGTCGACCAGCTCGTCCAGGGAGAACGCCCGGCGCCGCGGCACCCGCAACGACAGCGACGTGCCGCCCGACGAAACCGGTGGGAGGATCGCGTGCAGCCGGACGCCGTCGGCCAACCGGGCGTCCACCCAGGGCTGCGCGTCGTCGAGCCGCCGCCCGGTCGGCGCGACCAGCCGGACCGCCAGCCGCCGTACGGCTGCGTCGTCGGCAAACCGGACGGATGCCCGCTCGAGCCCGTCGCCGCGGTCCACCCAGACGTCGGCGGGACCATTCACGAGCACGTCCGTGACAAGTGGGTCCGCGAGCAACGGCGCCAGCGGCCCGGCCCCGCTGATCTCGAGCTGCAGAGCCCGCAGCACGTCGAGCACCTCGACGTCGCCACGCAGCCCGCCGCCCTCGTCGCGGAGCGCCGCGGCGACCCTGGCCGGGGTCGGTGCGCCGCCCTCGACGGCCAGCCGGGCGCGTACCCGATCGACGAGCTCGGTCACGCGGCCCGCCGTACCTGCTGGTCAGCGAGCAGGTCTGACAGCAACCTGTCGCAGAAGCTGCCGAGCGGCGAGCGGGACCGTCGCCCGGGTGGTCTGCCCTCCTCGAGGTGGACGTCGATGTGCGGCTCCGCCTTCAGGGTCCCCGCGAGCGGCAGCCCGAGCGCGAGCTGCACGTCCTCGGCCGCCACGTTGCCGGGCGAGGGCCCGCGGACGACGAGGCGCAGGTCGCGGCAGAGCAGCCCGGCGCGGGACGCGACCCGGGCCGCCGCCGCGGTCGCTCGCACCTCGGCAGGCACGACGAGCAGGGCACAGGCCGCCGCCGCGAGCACCTCGCGGGCTCCCTCGTCCAGGGTGCGGGCCAGGTCGACCACCACCAGCTCACACGCCCTGCGGCCGGCCTCGACGACGGCTTGCACCGCCTCAGCGGGCAAGGGGGTCGCGTCGCCGCGGTCCCACGACAGCACTCCGATCCCGTCGACGTGCGGGAGGGCCTCGATCACCGCCGCCGCGGGGAGGCGGCCGCGGGTGGCGATGAGGTCCGGCCAGCGCAGTCCGTGGAGGTCCTCGACGCCGAGGACCAGGTCGACGCCTCCGCCGAGCGGGTCGCCGTCGACCAGCAAGGTGCGCAGCGCCCGTCGAGTGCCGGCCTGGGCCAATGCCACCGACAGCGTGGTCGCTCCTGCGCCCCCGCGGCCACCGAGGGTCGCGACGACCAGGCCGGCGTGGTCGGTCGTCTCGACGGCGTCCGCGAACGCCTGCACGAGCCATGGCTCCGCGTCGGGCAGGAACACCACCCGCTCAGCTCCCAGGTCCACGGCCTTGCGCCAGATCGTGGCGTCGTCCAGGTCGTCACCGAGCGCGACGACGTTGCTCCGTCGCCCGAGCCGCGACCCAGCGCAGCGGTCGAGCAGGTCAGGCCCGACCACGACAAGCGGCGCCCCCGCCCAGCTGCGCCGGGCACCGCCCACGTCGGCCGCCACCTCCACCTCGACGCCCGCGGTGGCGGCGAGCCGGAGCAGGTCGTCGAGGGCGACCGGGTCGTTCGTGACGAGCAGCGGGCGGGTCATGCGTCTCAGGCTCGGCCTTCAGCGACGCCCACGGACAGGTAGGCGGAAGGCTGTGGACGCTCGGCCGGCCTGGGGACAGCAGAAGGCCCGCGCCGGGGGGGGTGGCGCGGGCCGTCTGCAAGTCCGGTCTCGGGGGGGTGTGACCGGACCCGACGATGAGGCCGGTCCTGGGGGAAGGACCGGGCTCAACGATGTTGTGTCCCGCGTTCCCGACGCCTAAACACCTATCCTCGAAAAATGTCTGCCGCCTTCTTCGACCTCGACAAGACGGTGATCGCGAAGAGCAGCACGCTCGCCTTCAGCCGGCCCTTCTACAAGGGCGGCCTGGTCAACCGGCGGGCCGTCCTCAAGGCCTCGTACGCGCAGTTCGTCTACCTGCTGCAGGGCGCCGACGAGGACTCGATGGACAAGATGCGTGACTACCTCAAGGCGCTGTGCACCGGGTGGTCCGTGCAGCAGGTGCACGACATCGTTGCGGAGACGCTGCACGAGCTCATCGACCCGCTCGTCTACGCCGAGGCGCTGGAGCTGTTCGAGGAGCACCGGGCGGCTGGGCGCGAGGTCGTCATCGTGTCCAGCAGCGGCGAGGAGATGGTCGGGCCCATCGGGGAGATGCTCGGCGTCGACCGCGTCATCGCCACCCGCATGGAGGTCGAGGACGGCAGCTACACCGGCGAGATCGCCTTCTACGCCTACGGCGAGAACAAGGCGACCTCGATTGCCGAGCTCGCGCGGCAACGCGGTTGGGAGCTGGCCGACTGCTACGCCTACAGCGACTCCGCGACCGACATCCCGATGCTCGCCGCCGTCGGCCACCCCGTCGCGGTGAACCCCGACAGGGCCCTTCGCAAGCATGCGGCAGACCAGGCGTGGCCGGTGCTGGTGTTCGCCAAGCCGGTGCGCGCCTCCCGTCGCGTGCCGACGCCCCCGGGACCGCCGGTGGCGTACGCCGGTGTGCTCACCGTGGCCGCGCTGCTCGCCCTCGCGTGGGCTCTCGGACGGCGTTCAGTGCCGGGTGAAGTGTGACGGCGATCGCAGATTTTCCTTGACACGCAAGGGTTCTCGGGCGGACTCTCGAGTCACGGAACGCCGCCAGCGGGCGGACTAGCTCCCCCCGACGACGGTCCGTGCACGGCGCGTCTGAGCACCCACGTGCGATCAGCCGCGAGAGGCACATCGAGCGGGTCCACCAGGTTCAAGAAAGGGCAGCGTCCTTGACGGGACGGGACCCAGAGCGATGACAGGACGCCACGCTTGGTCACTCTGCCGCCGTGCATGGCGACGGGGTCCGCGCCCTCGAGGAGCGGACCCCGTTCCGCTGTCCCACCGCACACCCGTGGGCCGGTGATCAACAGAGGAGCGGTCAGGCCGCGCGGAGGATCGCCTCGCAGACGGCCAGGCCCTCGCGGGCGCCGAGGGCGACGGCCTGCGCGCAGTGCACGACCCAGCGCGCCACCCCCGCCGACCCCCCGCTCACGTAGTCGCGGGCCGCGTCGGCATACGCATGGCTGTGGCTGGCCCGCAGGCCCGCGGCGTCGATCTCGGCATGGCCGACCTCGGGTGCGCTGACCGCCTTGGGGTCCAGGCCACGGTCCACCAGCACGAGGCGACCAGCAGCGCGGGCAACGAGCCCGTCCGCCGTGCCGAAGGCCCGCAGGGCGAGCAGCTCGCCGTGGACGACCGCGGCGACGACCACCGCCGGTGCGGCGGTCGGGGTGAGCAGCAGCCGGCACAGCCCGTCGAGCCGGGCGGAGGCCTCGAGCGGATCAGGGGCAGGTCCGAGCCCGAGGGGGTTCTCCACGGGATCGTCGGCCGCGACCCGAGGGCGACCCAGGCGCTCGTCGGGGACGCCGAGGTCGGCAGCCGCGAGCACGTGCAGTCGGGCCAGGGCCTGCCGCGGGGCGCCCTTCCACGACGGCAGCAGCGACCCGAGGTCGGCGTGCACGCGCACAGCGTTCGCCGCGAGCTGACCGAGCCGAGGATCCTTGGACTGCACCGTGACCTGCTGGCCGTGCAGGAGCTGACCGCGCAGCCGCTCGAGCTCCATGCCCGCGCCCTCGAGGTCCGCAGAGGCGCGCGCGCCGCGGAGGGCGGACTCGGCTGTGACCTCGGCCGACCGCCGCCGCAGCACTCGGTGGCCGAGCAGCCCGTCCACCGCCGTCCGCGCCTCGACCACGGCCACGGCGACGCCGGGAAGGTCCAGCAGGGCTGCCAGGGGATCGCTCACGGGCACCCACGCTAGGCCACGCGCTGGGCCAACGGCGCGGGTGCAAGATGAGGGCCATGACCGAACTGTCCGCGCTGTCCACCGAGAACCGGCGCTTCGACCCGCCGCCGGACCTCGCCGCGCACGCGAACGTCACCGCCGATGCCTATGACCACGCGAGCAAGGACCGGCTGGCGTTCTGGGAGATGCAGGCCGGCCGGTTGCAGTGGGACCGCGGTTGGGACCGGGTGCTCGAGTGGCAGCGGCCGTTCGCGAAGTGGTTCGTCGGTGGAGAGCTCAATGCCTCGGTGAACTGCCTGGACCGGCACGTCGATGCAGGGCTCGGCGACAGGGTCGCGTTCCACTGGGTGGGTGAGCCGGCCGGCGACCGCCGCGATATCAGCTATGCGGAGCTGCTGGCCGAGGTCAGCAGGTGCGCGAACGCGTTGACGGAGCTCGGTGTCGGGCAGGGCGACCGGGTCTGCATCTATCTGCCGATGATCCCCGAGGCGGCGGTCGCGATGCTGGCGTGCGCCCGCGTCGGTGCCGCCCACTCGGTCGTCTTCGGCGGGTTCTCCGCGCAGGCACTGGTCGACCGGATCACCGACGCCGACGCGAAGCTGGTCATCACCTCCGATGGCGGCTACCGCCGCGGAGCACCGTCAGCGCTCAAGCCAGCGGTGGACGAGGCGGTCCTGCAATGCCCGTCGGTCGAGCACGTCCTGGTGGTGAGGCGCACCGGTCAGGACGTCAGCTGGACCGACAAGGACCTGTGGTGGTCCGACGTCGTGGACCGGCAGCCGGCGACGCACCACGCGCAGAGCTTCGACGCCGAGAACCCGCTGTTCCTGCTCTACACCTCCGGCACCACCGGCAAGCCGAAGGGGATCCTGCACACCACCGGCGGCTACCTGACGCAGGTCGCGTGGACGCACTGGGCGGTCTTCGACCTCAAGCCGGAGACAGACGTCTACTGGTGCACCGCCGACATCGGGTGGGTCACCGGTCACTCCTACGCGGTCTATGGGCCGCTGGCCAATGCGGCGACCTCGGTGATGTACGAGGGCACCCCGGATGCCGGCGGTAAGGACCGCTGGTGGTCGATCGTGGAGGAGTTCAAGGTCTCGATCCTCTACACGGCTCCGACCGCGATCCGGACCTTCATGAAGTGGGGCGACGACCTCCCGGGTGCTCACGACCTGTCGAGCCTGCGGGTCCTCGGCAGCGTCGGCGAGCCGATCAATCCCGAGGCCTGGATCTGGTACCGCGACGTCATCGGCGGTGGCCGCTGCCCGATCGTCGACACCTGGTGGCAGACCGAGACCGGCGC
>JAWWOJ010000364.1:0-4936 GCA_033851885.1 Frankiales bacterium
ACGAGGATGCGCTCCTCACCGAGCTGCCGGACGAAGGCCAGCACCTTGCGGTTCTCCGGCTGGAGGAACGTGAGGCCGCCGCGGCCGAAGGCCCGGTAGCGCCTGCGCATGGCGATGAGGCGCTTCATCCACCACAGGAGCGAGTGCGCGTTGCCCTGCTGCGTGGCGACGTTGTTGGCCTCGTAGTGGTACTCGGGGTCGATGATGATCGGCAAAAAGAGCCGCTGCGGGTTGGCCTCGGAGAAGCCGGCGTTGCGGTCGGCGCTCCACTGCATCGGCGTACGCACCCCGTCGCGGTCGCCGAGGTAGATGTTGTCGCCCATGCCGATCTCGTCCCCGTAGTAGAGGACGGGTGAGCCGGGCAGCGACAGGAGCAGGCCGGTGAACAGCTCGATCTGGTCGCGGCTGTTCTCGAGCAGCGGGGCGAGCCGACGGGCGATCCCGATGTTGGACTTCATGCGGGGGTCCTTGGCGTACTCCGTGTACATGTAGTCGCGTTCCTCGTCGGTGACCATCTCGAGGGTGAGCTCGTCGTGGTTGCGCAGGAAGATGCCCCACTGGCAGTTCTTCGGGATCTCCGGTGTCTGGGCGAGGATCTCGGTGATGGGGTAACGCGACTCGCGGCGGACGGCCATGAACAGCCGAGGCATCAGCGGGAAGTGGAAGGCCATCTGGCACTCGTCGCCGTCGGCGCCGAAGTACTCCACGACGTCCTGCGGCCACTGGTTGGCCTCGCACAGCATCACCCGGTCGGGGTAGAGCTCGTCGACCTCCTTGCGCACCCGCTTGAGGAAGTCGTGCGTCTCCGGGAGGTTCTCGCCGTTGGTGCCCTCACGGACGTAGAGGTAGGGCACCGCATCGAGCCGGAAGCCGTCGATGCCGAGGTCCAGCCAGAACTTCAGGACCTCGATCATCTCGGTCTGCAACGCCGGGTTGTCGTAGTTGAGGTCGGGCTGGTGGCTGAAGAACCGGTGCCAGTAGAACTGCCCGCGCACCGGATCCCAGGTCCAGTTGGACTTCTCGGTGTCGACGAAGATGATCCGCGCCTCGGGGTAGAGCTCATCGCTGTCGGACCACACGTAGTAGTCGCCGTACGGGCCGTCGGGTTCGGACCGGCTGGCCTGGAACCAGGGGTGCGCGTCGCTGCTGTGGTTCATGACGAGGTCGGCGATGATGCGCATCCCCCGCTGGTGCGCCTCCTCGACGAGCTGCACGAAGTCGCCCAGGTCGCCGAACTCCGGGAGCACCGAGAGGTAGTCGCTGATGTCATAGCCGTTGTCGCGCAGCGGCGACTGGTAGATCGGCAGCAGCCAGATGCAGTCGATGCCCAGCCACTGCAGGTAGTCGAGCTTCGAGATCAGGCCCGGGATGTCGCCGGTGCCGTCGCCGTTGCTGTCGGCGAAGCCGCGCACGAGGACCTCGTAGAAGACGGCCCGCTTGAACCACAGCGGGTCACGCGACTCCTCCGGACTGACGAGCGGGTCAACCGTCATCCGAGCTGCCCCTGCGACACCGGGTGGGCGCGGCGGACGGTGAGGACGTGCGCCGGTTCGACGAAGGGATCGAGCCGCACGTAGTTGGCCTGCCCCCACGTCCACTCGTTGCCGGTGATCTCGTCGCGGACGAGCAGCTGGTCCTCCCACCCGAGGCCGAGGGCCGGCATGTCCAGCCGCACCGTCGCCTCCCGGGTGCCGTGTGGGTCGAGGTTGGCCACGACCAGCACCACGTCGTCACCTGTGCGCTTGCTCCATGCCAGGACGAACTCGCTGTCCGCGTCGTGGAAGGTGATGTTGCGCATCCAGTGCAGCGAGTCATGGGCGCGGCGCACCCGGTTGAGGGTCGTGAGGTACGGAGCCAGTGACGGTTGGCTCCAATCGCGCGGGCGAAGCTGGTACTTCTCGCTGTCGAGGTACTCCTCGCTGCCGGGCCGGACGGCCACATGCTCGTAGAGCTCGTAGCCGGCGTAGACGCCGTAGCTGGGGGACAGCAGCGAGGCGAGGACGGCCCGGATCTTGAACACCGGCGGACCGCCGTACTGCAGGGACTCGTGCAGGATGTCCGGGGTGTTCACGAAGAAGTTGGGGCGCATGTACGTCGAGGCCTCGACCAGCTCGAGGGCGTACTCCGTGAGCTCCTGTTTGCCGACCCGCCAGGTGAAGTAGGTGTAGGACTGCGTGAACCCGATGCGGCCGAGCTCGTGCATCATGGCCGGCCGCGTGAAGGCCTCCGCGAGGAACAGCACGTCGGGGTCGGTCTTCTTGACCTGCGCGATGAGCCACTCCCAGAAGTCGAGCGGCTTGGTGTGCGGGTTGTCGACCCGGAAGATCTTGACCCCGCGCTCGACCCAGACCTGCACGACGCGGAGGACCTCCGCGTAGAGGCCGTCCGGGTCGTTGTCGAAGTTGAGCGGGTAGATGTCCTGGTACTTCTTGGGCGGGTTCTCCGCGAAGGCGATCGTGCCGTCGACGCGGGTGGTGAACCACTCGGGGTGCTCCTTGGCCCATGGGTGGTCCGGTGCGCACTGCAGCGCCAGGTCGAGCGCCACCTCCATGCCGAGCTCCGTCGCGCGCGTCACGAAGAAGTCGAAGTCCTCGAAGCTGCCGAGGTCAGGGTGGATCGCGTCGTGGCCGCCCTCGTCCGACCCGATCGCCCAGGGGCTGCCCGGGTCCTCCGGACCTGGAGTGAGCGCGTTGTTGGGGCCCTTGCGGTTGACCTTGCCGATCGGATGGACCGGCGGCAGATAGACGACGTCGAAGCCCATCTCGGCGACGGCCGGCAGTCGCTCGGCGGCCGTGCGGAAGGTGCCTGAGGTCGTCCCGACCGCGCCCTCGCTGCGGGGGAAGAACTCATACCAGGAGCCGAACAGCGCCCGCTTCCGGTCGACCCACACCTTGTGCGGCGAGGAGCTCGTGAGCAGCTCGCGTACCGGGTGCTCGGTGAGGACCCGCCGCACATCGTCGGTGAGTGCCGCGTCGAGGCGCTGGCGCGGTGGCTTTGCCGCGTCCCGCAGCACCTCCGGGATGCCCTTGAGCACGGCCTGCTTTGCCTTGGGTACCCCGGCGCTCGCGCGCTCGTAGAGCCGGGCGCCCTCCTCGAGCACGACCTCCACGTCGACGTCGGCGTCGACCTTGAGCGGGGCGTCGTGCCACCACGTGCCGAGCGGGTCGCTCCAGGCCTCGACCACGAAGGACCATGCGCCCTCGGCGTCGAACGTGACCGGCGCCGACCAGCGGTCGTTGTCGCCCGGTGTCATCCGGAGGAAGGGGGACCGACCGCCCCCCGGCTTCTTCAGGGCCACGTTGGCCGCAACGGCGTCGTGACCCTCGCGGAACACCGTCGCGACGACCGCGAGCGTCTCACCGGTCACCGCCTTCGCCGGATACTGGCCGCAGGACACGGCAGGGCCGACGTCCGTGATCACGATGCGTCCCACCACGTGGCGACCGTACCCACAATCCCCGTGGTGACCCACGGGTCAGCGCGTGTTTGGTCCGCTGAGGCGACGGGTTAGGGTCGCTGAGGTGAGAGCACTTCGCCGGTTCACCGTTCGCCTCGCCCTGCCCGCGCCACTGGCGCCGCTGGCCGAGCTCGTCATGAACCTCCGCTGGTCGTGGCACCACCCGAGCCAGGACCTGTTCGCCAGCATCGACGGCGAGGCGTGGGAGGCCGTCGGCCATGACCCGATCCGGCTGCTGGGCGAGGTCAGCCCCGAGCGCCTCGCGCAGCTCTCGTCGGACCAGGACTTCCTGGCCCGCCTCGCGTCGGTCCACACCGACCTGCAGGCCTACCTGACCGGGAACAAGTGGTACCAGTCGATCGAGGGCGCGGCCCGCTCGATCGCGTACTTCTCCCCGGAGTTCGGCATCACCGAGGTGCTGCCGCAGTACTCAGGCGGTCTCGGGATCCTCGCCGGCGACCACCTCAAGGCGGCCTCCGACCTCGGGGTCCCGATCCTCGGGGTCGGCCTGCTCTACCGGGCCGGCTACTTCAAGCAGTCGCTCAACGCCGAGGGCTGGCAGCAGGAGCGGTACCCGCCGCTGGACCCGCACGGCCTGCCGCTGCAGCTGCTGCGCCTCGAGGAGGGTGCACCGGTCGAGGTGCAGGTGCCGCTGCCCGAGGGCCGCACGCTGCACGCCCAGGTCTGGAAGGCGCAGGTCGGGCGGGTGTCGCTGCTGCTGCTCGACAGCGACATCGAGAGCAACGCGCCGGCGGAGCGCAACATCACCGACCGGCTCTACGGCGGCGGGACCGATCACCGGCTCGCCCAGGAGCTGCTGCTGGGCATCGGCGGGGTCCGCGCGATCAGGGCCTGGACCGCGCTTGCGGGCGACCCCTCACCCGAGGTGTTCCACACCAACGAGGGCCACGCCGGCTTCCTCGGCATCGAGCGGATCCGCGAGCTCGTCGCCGACGGGCTGACCTACGACGAGGCCCTCGAGGCCGTCCGCGCGGGCACTGTCTTCACGACCCACACGCCGGTCCCCGCGGGCATCGACCGGTTTCCGAAGGACCTGATCACGGGCGTCTTCAGCGGGGGATCGATGTCGGGCGTGCCGCTGGACCGGGTCCTGCAGCTGGGCGCCGAGGAGGACCCGGGCGTCTTCAACATGGCGCACATGGGGCTCCGGCTCGCGCAGCGCCGCAACGGCGTCGCCAAGCTGCACGGCGTCGTCAGCCGTGAGATGTTCAGCGACCTGTGGCCCGGGTTCGACACCGCTGAGGTGCCGATCTCCTCGATCACCAACGGCGTGCATGCCCCTACCTGGGTGTCGCGCGAGGTCTTCGAGCTCGGCGAGCGCGAGGTCGGCACCGCACTGACCACCGAGGCCTCCGGCTGGGAGGACATCGCTCGGGTCGCCGACGCCTCCGTCTGGGACACCCGCCGGGTGCTCCGCGAGCGCCTGGTGCACGAGGTCCGTCGGCGGGTCCGCGAGTC
>JAWWOJ010000391.1:0-3525 GCA_033851885.1 Frankiales bacterium
GCACTGGCCTTCGACTTCACCAACGGCTTCCACGATGCCGCCAACGCCATCGCCACAGCGGTGTCGACTAGGGCGCTGAGCCCGAGGGTGGCGCTCGCGCTCGCCGGTGTGGCCAACCTGGTCGGCGCGCTGCTGTCGACCGAGATCGCCAAGACGGTCGGCAAGGGCATCATCGACCCGACGCTGCTCACCGGCACCGACGGTCTGGTGGTGGTGTTCTCCGCCCTGGTCGGGGCGATCACGTGGAACCTCATCACCTGGTACTTCGGCCTGCCCTCGTCCAGCAGCCATGCCCTCATCGGCGGCCTGGTCGGTTCGGCGCTGGCGGCCGGCGACGCGGTGCAGTGGCACGGCATCTACAGCAAGGTCCTGAAGCCGATGGTGCTCTCCCCGCTGGTCGGCTTCGTGCTGGGCGCCCTCCTCATGATCATCATTCTCTGGCTGGTACGGCGGAAGAACCCGCGCCGCGTCAACCGCGGGTTCCGCTACGCGCAGATCGTGAGCTCGACGGCGATGGCCTACGGCCACGGTGTCCAGGACGCCCAGAAGACGATGGGCGTCATCACCCTCGCGCTGATCGTCACCGGCAACCTCGGCGCGAACGCGGACATCCCGCTGTGGGTCATCCTGTCCGCCGCAACGGCGATCTCGCTGGGCACCTTCTCCGGCGGCGCTCGCATCATGCGCACCCTCGGACGGCGGGTCATCAAGATGGACCCGGCCGCCGGGTTCGCAGCCCAGACCGTCGCCTCCAGCGTGCTGTTCACGACCGCGCATTATGGGCTGCCGGTGTCGACGACACACGTCATCACCAGCTCGATCATGGGGGTCGGCGCGACCCGCAAGCTGTCGGCCGTCCGCTGGGGCGTGGCGGGCAACATCGCCTTCGCCTGGGTGCTGACGATCCCGGCCGCCGGGCTCGTGGCCGCGCTGTTCTGCCTGATCGGCCGCGCGATCTTCGGCTGAGGCCCGCTCTGTCGGCTGCACACGCTAGGAAAGCGACATGGTTCGCACCATCTACTACACCGCGACGACGATCGACGGCTTCCTCGCCACCGCGCACGACTCGCTCGACTGGCTGTTCGAGGTCCCCGCTGAGCCGCCCACCGAGCGCTTCAACGCCTTCTTCGCCGGCATCGGCGCCTTCGTGATGGGATCGGCCACCTACGAGTGGATCCTCGACCACGAGAAGGTCCTCGAGCACCCTCAGAAGTGGTCGAGCTGGTACGGCGAGACGCCCTCGGTCGTCATGACCACCCGCGAGCTGCCTGTCGTACCCAGCGTGTCGTTCGCCCGCGGGGACGTCCGTCCGGTGCACGCCCGCCTCGTCGAGGCCGCCGGTGATCGCGACATCTGGGTCGTGGGCGGCGGCGAGCTCGCGGGGCAGCTGGCCGATGTCGGCCTGCTCGACGAGCTGCGGCTCTCGGTCGCGCCCGTCACGCTCGGGTCAGGCAAGCCGCTGCTGCCGCGCGCGCTGACCTCGAAGGACCTGGCGCTGACCGGGGTCGAGCCCGACGGCCAGTTCGTCCACCTGACCTACACCGTCAAGCACTGAACCTCGCAAGGATCGGCTCGTGCCTCATACCTTCGCTGCCGCTCGCCCCGCGAAATGGAGGTAGCGGGCGCCGTCAGCTGAGTCGTAGAACACGGCGGGAAGGTAGCCGGAGACCGACGGCATCGACGAGAGGAACACGTCTGTCTCGAAGGGGATCAACGGTCCTTCGATCGAGTCGGCGCCCATCACCGTCTTCAGGACACCGCTCGGCAGGTTGATCATCACGAGTTCGTTGCCGCGAAGCACGACCTCGTGTGCCATCGACTCGCGCTCGTAGCGACCGACGTATTTCGCCGGGTCGAACGACGGCGGCGCGGCCACGGGCTCGACGCACGGCGGGATCGCGACGCCGGCGAGCTGCTCAAAGATCTCGCCGTACAGGTCCTGGTAGAGGTCGCGCGACTCGCCGCCGTTGGTGAGCAGCGCGACCGTGAGATCCGGTTCACCCTCGAGCACACGCAAGTAGGCCCCTTGGCCGATCGTGCTGCCGTCGTGGGCGAACAGCCGCCGGCCGTCCCACTCCGGCAGGATCCAGCCCAGGCCCCAGTGCTCACCGAAGGTCCAGCGGTCAGGCACGTCCACCTGCGGCACCCGCATGGCCCGGGTGGATTCGGCCGACAGGATGCGCGTCCCGTCCGGGCCGACACCGTCCGCGAGGTGCAGGCGTGCGAAGGCCAGCAGGTCGCGGGCCCGTGCGTGGATGAGACCTGCCGGGCCCGCGTTGCGCGAGAGTCCCCACTGCGGAGCGACGATGGGCTCGGGCGCACCGGGTGGCACGAGGTGACCGGTCGCCGCGCCCCAGAGCAGCGCTTCCTCGGGCAACGTTCCTGCCGCCTCGAGCCCGAGCGGCTGGATGAGTCGCTCGCGCAGCACCTGATCCCACGACGCGTCACGCAGCACCTCGACGAGCCGACCGAGAACGATGAAGCCGGCGTTGCAGTAGCTCATCGTCGCGCCGATCGGGTGGCTCGCCGGCAGGTCGGCCATCAGCGCGACGAACTTCTCCAGGCAGTCCTCGCCACGGCCGGTGTCCGGGAAGAAGTCACCGACGACGCCGCTCGTGTGCGCGAGCAGCTGACGGGTGGTGACCTGACTCGTCAGCACATCATCGGCGACCTTGAACTCCGGCAGGTACGTCACGATCGGTGTGTCGAGATCGACCAGATCGTCGTCGACGAGCTGCATCACAAGCGTCGCGGTCCAGGCCTTCGTGATGCTGCCGATCTGGAACACGCTGTCCGTCGTCGCCGGCTGGTGCGTGCGTCGGTTCAGCACACCGGTCGCGGCTTCGACGGTCTCCTCACCGTGAGCGATCGCGAGCGATGCCCCGACGATGCCGTGCTTGTCGGCGAGAGCGGCCAGGCGTTCCTGCCAGTGCTGCTGGTCGAGCGACATCGCAGATCTCCCTATCCGTTGGTGAGGCTGACGGGCGAGCCGGTGTAGTCGAAGCAGGTGCACGCCGTTGACCACGCGAAGACGCGACCCTGCGCCGGGCCGGTGCGGCGGCCGCTGCTGAAGTCGGTGCGCTCGCCGTCGGTCGTCGCAGCCGCAAAGCCGGTGCGCAGTGCCGAAACGGCGGCCAGCACTGCCGAGACATCGACGTTGCCCCGCGTCGCGCGCAGCGTGGCGTCATACAGACCGAGGGTGTCGCACGCGGCGAACGCGTAGACGCGGTCGGCTGGGCTGCGTGGGGTGACGCCCGCCCCCTTCTGCAGGTCTTGCAGGCATCGGCGGCCCGCGGGTAGGAGCGGCGGGACGCGGCTTGAGTCGAGGGACGGCATCCAGCCAAGGCCGACGGCGTTGGCGAGCTGCGCCTTCGGCGTATTCGCCTCCTGAACGGCAGCCGCCGCAGCGGAGGTGAGCGCATAACCCGGGTGATAGCTCTGCGACTCGGCCGCGGTCGCGAAGTAGAGCAGCAGGTTCCCCTCCACGCTGCCGGAGACGAACAGCACCTTGTTGACGCCGTTGGT
>JAWWOJ010000416.1:0-2688 GCA_033851885.1 Frankiales bacterium
CGGCCTCGAGAGGGAGCCGGCGCAGCGCCATGCTCGCACCGATCGGGTTGCGGACCTGCTCGCCGCCGCCCGGGAGCCCCACGTAGTCGCAGCCCACGACCCACCCGAACTCCGGCGGAAACCAGCGGGGGGCCCGGCCGCCCTCCCAGGCAGGCTCGACGCGCCCGGCCACACCGAGCACGTCCTGGCCGGCGAACGGCATGCGCAGCGACTCCAGCCAGCCGTCGCCGGGGGTGGCGTCGTCGTCCAGGAACGCGACGATGTCACCGTCTGCAACATCGACACCGGTGTTGCGGGCCCCCGAGAGCCCCTGGCCGTGGACGTTGGGCTCGACCCTGATCCCGGGAAACTCGACGCGGGCGCGGTCGAGCACGTCGGGCGCGTGGTCGACGATCACGATCAGTTCGTCTCCGGACCGGAGCTGCCGCAGGACCGCGGCCACGCCGGCCTGCAGCTCCTTCCAGCGACGCTCCGTGTAGGTGCAAACAACCACAGAAACCGACAAATCACCCGCCAGTGTCACTGATTGCTCCCATTGCGGTCGTCACTCTGAGACACTGGGCCTCGCAGGAAAGAGGGGTCGGGAACATCATCGCCGATCGGGCGGGGGAGTGTCCGGTCCCCGACTCCTACGTGCTCGGTGGCACCCGCGGCCACGATGCTCTCGTCCACCCAAAGGAGTGACTTCGGCCACGGAACACCGTTTGCGACGTGGCCCGATGGATACCTTTCTCTTCACATCTCTCTTCTCACATCTGCACACACAGTGACACCGAGCCCGTGACCCGGACCGGAGTTCATCGTTCTTAGCTAAAGAACGGGCAATGCGTCGATCCGCTGGGCGACCTGGTCGCCACGGCCCAGCGGGGAGCAAGAGGCGAAACCGGGCCCACCGATCCAAGGGGCCAGGCCCGTGCCGTTCCGAAGCGCTACCTCCATCGGTGATCCCGAGCGCCGTCTCGTCGCCGTCCACGACCGCAGCCGACCTCGCATCAGCGTCGTCGTGCCGGCCCGCAACGAGGCCGCCAACCTCCCGCACGTGCTCTCGGCGCTGCCCCCCGAGGTCTATGAGGTCGTCCTCGTCGACGGTCACAGCCGCGACGACACCGTTGCCGTCGCGCGCATGGTGCGTCCCGACATCCGGGTCGTGCAGCAGACCCGGAGGGGTAAGGGCAACGCGCTCGCATGCGGCTTCGCGGCCGTCCGTGGCGACATCATCGTGATGCTCGACGCCGACGGCTCCGCCGACCCGCGCGAGATCGCGCGGTACGTCGATGCGCTGCTCGAGGGGGCCGACTTCGCCAAGGGCACCCGGTTCGCCCAGGGTGGCGGCAGCAGCGACCTGACCTGGCTGCGCAGTTGCGGCAACAAGGTGCTCAACCTGGTGGTCAACGTCCTCTACGGCACCCGCTACACCGACCTCTGCTACGGCTACAACGCGTTCTGGACGCGGTGCCTGCCGGTGCTGGCCCTCGACGCCGGCGACGCCGAGCAGGACAAGAAGCTCTGGGGTGACGGGTTCGAGGTCGAGACGATCATCAACACCCGGATCGCCCGCGGCCGGCTGAAGGTCGTCGAGGTGCCGAGCTTCGAGCTCGAGCGCATCCACGGGGTGAGCAACCTCAACACCTGGCGCGACGGGTTCCGCGTCCTGCGGGCCGCCGTGACCGAGCGGTTCCGCCCGCGGCCGCACCGTGCGACGCCCTGGCGCGACCTCGAGCTCGTCCTCGACCTGACCGAGCCGGAGGCCGCCACCGCCTAATCTGGGCGCGTGCAGCTGGCCGCAGTCCTCTGGGACATGGACGGGCTGCTGGTCGACAGCGAGCCGCTGTGGACCGTCGCGGAAGTGGCCCTGGCCGAGGAGCTCGGAGGCACCTGGAGCGACCAGCTGAAAGCCGCCATCGCGGGCACCCGCCTCGACGTGGCCGTCCCGGCGATCCTCGAGCACTACGGTCGCGAGACCGATCCCGCGACGGTCACCTGGGCCTCGCAGTGGCTGCTCGACCGGATGGCGATCTCGTACCAGGAGAACCCGCCGCTGCTGCCGGGCGTCCCCGAGCTGCTCCGCGCCATCCATGACGCGGGCATCCCGCAAGCGCTGGTCTCGTCGTCCTACCGGGTCCTCGTGGACGCGGTCCTCGCCCACGGTTACGGGCCGTTCGCGCTGTCGCTGTGCGGCGACGAGGTGCGGCACGGCAAGCCGCACCCGGAGCCCTACCTGACAGCCGCCGCTCGGCTCGGGGTGGACCCCGCCGGGTGCGTCGTGCTCGAGGACTCCGCGGCCGGGGTGCTGTCGGGCGAAGCGGCGGGCTGCGCCGTCGTGGCCGTCCCGTCCGTGCCTGGCGTGTCCGTCCTCGAGACCGCCCGCATCTCGGTACGACGGTCGCTGGCCGAGGTCGACGTCGACCTGCTCCGGGAGCTCGTCAGCCGGTAGGCGCGGCGTGGGCGCCGGCACGGACGGCGGCCAGGGCGACGGCGGCAACCTCGTCCATCAGCTCCTCGGCCTGGGCCCGGAGACCGGCGGTCGACAGGGTGTGCGCTCCCTCCGGGCCCGTGAACCGCCGAACGACGCCCCGGGTCTCGGGGTCGAGCAGCGCGAGGTCGTCCAGGATCGCCTCGCCCGGGGAAGCACCGAGCGCGATCGGGGTGCCGGCCCGATGCAGGGCCTCCACGACCTCATGCGACGTG
>JAWWOJ010000435.1:0-5414 GCA_033851885.1 Frankiales bacterium
CCTCGCATAAGACGTAGGTGTTCTCTTCCCACGCTTCGTATTGCTTGTTCTCGAATTTGATGGGCGCATCGGGCTCGCCGCCGACGTCGTGGGGCGTCTTCACGTATGCGGTGAACCGCTCGTGGTCGATGAGGTCGGGAGAGGGTGCGTCGGGAAGGTCGGTGAAAGCGGACCTGAGCCGGGCCATCAGATCGAGATGGGATACCCGGTCGCGCGGTGAGGTCATGAGAACTCCATTCGTTGTGGGCACTTGGTGGCCCGCCCGTGCCAGTTTGGGGTTGTGGACATCGGGTGATTGCGGCATTCAGTCGCGGAAGACGGCGAGATGGAAAGGGCGATCAGCGGGTTCGCCATTTGGGGCATAGGTGCGCACGCGCATCCGGTGCGCGTCGGGCAGGAGTCCGACGGTACAAATTCCCGGATCGACGTCCTCGTACATTTCGCTACCCACGACGCAGGAGAAGTTGGTCTTGGCAGAGCCCTGAAGCTCGTCCTCCCATGAAATGGTGTAGTCGCCGATGCCGGTGCGTTCACACTCGACGATCCGGTAGCCACGGGCAATTGCGCCGTCGGCGCCAATAACACAAGCCAGCCTGCCTTCGAAGTCAGACAATGTTCATCCTTCCACTCTTGTTGATGCATAACGGGTTTCCTGCACTTGGATTGCTCTGTTATCAGCGCACAGGCCTCAAGCCGGTGTCGGCGCGCTCGTTGCGCCGCAGCAGCCCTGCCGAGGGGGTGCGATCCAACAGCCGGTCGACCAGCCGTGCGAACACCACCGCGATGGTGGTCCACAGGACCAGCTGGGTCCCCAGTGCGGTGAGCCGGAAGGCATACAGGTCGTCGGCGGGGAAACCCGCCGGGGTTTCATCGACGGCCGGGAGCAGCCCCATCGCAACCGCGATGCCGGCAAGGTAGGCACCGACGCCGACCAGGGTGGCGTTCCAACTGCCCAGCCGCCCGGTGAGCCTGCGTCCCAGCCAGACGCCGCCGATCGCCAGCACGATCGATAGGCCCACCATCAGCAGGTACAAGCCGGTGCGCTCGCGGATGGTCTCCGCATGACCCACAGCGGGCGGGTTGGCCGGGTACTTCACCAGCGGCACTACGTAGACCGCCGCGAACCCGGCCACCGCGAGCAGCAACGCAGTGGTGTGCGGTCGAATCGAGCCGACGCGGCCCTGCGCCACGAGAAACACCACCGCCAGCAGGGCGCCGATGGCGACGCCGAACGCCAGCACGCCAAAACCCATGCCCATGTTGGCCTGCACGCCCCGGGCGTACAACTCGGCGCCGTGTTCGTGGACACCCGGCTCGTGGGCGGCCTGGATGCGGGCGTCTTCGAACGCGACCGCCCGCCCGATCACCGGCTCGACGAAGATCCGCGCGAATACAAGGGCGCACACGCCGCCGAACGCACCTGCCAGCACGCCGCGGCCAATCAGTCGCTGCTCCATTGCGATGTCCGGTCAGTGGCAGGGGAATGCGAGCAGATGGCGCGCGTCGTGGGTGAACTCGTGCACGTGCATGTCGCCGCCGAACACCGACACCGCGCCCTGATCGACACCGACGAAATAGATCACCAGCAGCGCTAGCAAAGTCGTGGCTGCCAACCACAGCGCGGAACTCGCCGCTGACAGATCAACCGGTCGTGCCGGTGCCATCATTGCCTGAGAAGAAACCACGATAATCTCCCTTCGGAAGTGTCTGCCAGATAGTGGCTTTCGTCATTCTTTACCGGTGGTCGGACTCTGGGCTGTCAACCCTGGTGGGAGTGCGACCGTTGTGACCGCAGCCACACCAGCAACGATTGCACTGGATCGAGCAACTGTCGCTACCGCTGGCCGCAATGTGGCATACCGGCTAGCGGTAAAACGTTCGTACGCTAATAGTTAGGGGACTAAATGAAGGTCTACGATGGCTGCATGACCACCAGGGCAGTCGCTGCGGACGTCGATCCGCTGTCGCTGGAACGCCAGGTGTGTTTCGCGCTGGCGATCACCAACCGGGCGGTGCTCGCTGTGTACCGGCCGCTGCTGGAGCCGCTCGGGCTGACCCATCCCCAATACCTGGTGATGCTCGCGCTGTGGGACAACGAGAAATCCAGCTCGCCGCCGCTTTCGGTGAAGCAGATAGCGGCGCTGCTGCAAATGGATTCGGCTACGTTGTCGCCGATGCTCAAACGGCTCGAGGCGCTCGGCTTGATCACGCGGTTGCGCAGCGCCACTGACGAACGCACCATGAAGGTGGAGTTGACCACCAAGGGCCGCACCTTGCGCCGCCAGGCGCTAAAGATTCCGCCCGCAGTGGTCGAGCGGCTCGGCGTCGGCCTCGATGAGCTCGAGCAGCTGCATGGCGTGCTCACCGGCATCAATGCCGCCGCGCTGGCCGCCGGCATCCTGGACGCTGAGCTGGACCGATGACGCGACGCGGCCGGCTGCGCTACATCGCCGACGGCGTCGGCCGACCCTTGCCGGAATCCATCAGCGACCGGATCCGAAACGACCTGACCGGCAGCACCGCAACACCGGGGCACCTCATGCGCTCGGTGCTTGCGTTCCTGGCGGTGTACGCCGGTGTCGCGCTGCTGCTGCCGGGATCGCCAGCTATTCGCGCCGCTGCACTGGTGCTGGCGGTGGTCTTGGCGCTCGTTGACTCATTCGCTTTCATCAACATGAACACCCAACGCCGCCCGGCGCAGCGTTACCGTGCCGAGGATCAGGGAAATGCACGCAGCGCCCGTCGACACGAACACGAGCGGGAGCAGTACGAACGCAACAGAAACGATGGAAAGCGGCGCGGGACGAGCACGTCAATCGCGAGTGGTGATGACATTGGCCGGTCACGTTGAGCTGACAGAGCAGAGCAGAGCAGGTTGGACGCTATCGCATGGAAGCTTCTCGGTTCTGAATTCACCGGAGACCTCTACGCCAACTGGCCGATCGACCGGGCGCGTGAACGCTTACGTCATGCATTACCGGCTCATGCACGTCGCCAACAATGGAGCCGCCTGCGACGCGTTACTGCACCGGGTCATGGCCAACATTGGTCGTGCCCTCCGCCACAGCGTGCTCACGCGTGGCAAACCGTCGGCCGTCGGTACGCTCAACCTGCCTAACGATGTGGCAGGTGGTGTACTGCCAGGGCCGGGAGGGTGAGTTGTCATCGCCGGAAGCGCTGCTAGCCCGGATCTTGGAACAAGTCCCGCAGCCGGTGTGGGTTGCCGATCATCCGGGCTTCATTATGTTCTCCAATCCGGCCGCGTGCAGCGCCCCGGGCTACCGCGATCCCGGGGAGCTGCTGGGCAAGCCCAGCCATGAAACAGCCCACTACTAGCACCACGACGGCACGCCCTACCCGGAGGCAGCATGGATTATGCTGCGACCCCGGCAGACCGGTGAAACCGTGCACAGCGACGACGAGTGGTTCGTCCGCCGCGATGGGTTGATGTTCCCGATCGCGTGGTGGTCGGCTCTGGAAACCGGCGGCACCGGTCTGAAGGGCATGGCCGACCGCGCTACCGTCTTCGGCGGCCGCCTCACGATCAGCTGCCCCGCCCGGGGAGGCATATGCGTGGGGCCGGCATTCCCCGTGGCCGCCACGCCCTCCCACACCTCGGCGTGGTACGGCCGGCAATAATCTGCGCCATTTCCTTGACGAGACGCCGAAGAAACGGGCCAAGTCCGACCGTACCGACGCCCGGCTGCTGCGCACCCTGTTATGGGAGGGCCGGCTGCCCGAGTCGGTGATCCCGCCGGCACATGTGCTGGAGGTGCGAACTCTGGGCCGGTTGTATTGCGCGTCGATGGCCGAGCGGCGGGGATGGCAGCAGCGCATTCAAGCCCAATTGTTTCACCAGGGCGCCCCGCCGATCGCGGCGTTGTTAACCCAGCCGGGACGGCAGGGCTTGGCCAGAGCCGAATTGTCGGCGGCCGGACGGCAGTACGTCGAGGCGGCGCTGCGGCGCATCGACGAGCTCACCGAACAAATCGCGCCGCTACGAACACAATTGGTGAGCTTCGCCGGTCGCCAACCCGGCTGTTGGACCCTGCAGTGCCACTACGGCATCGGGCCGTTGTGCGCGGTGATCATCTGGGCCGAGGTCGGCGATGCGCGCCGATTCGCCACCTCCGGCCAGCTGGTGCGCTACGCCGGGCTGGATGTCACCGTGTACTCCTCGGCGGGCAAACGCTCACCGGGTCACCCGTCCCGGCAGGGCTCCGCGGCGCTGCGGTGGGCGGCGTTTGAGGCCGCCAAATCGGCCACCCACCGCGGCTCACCGGACTACGCCTACTACCACGCGGTGGCTGCCAGACGCGATGGCAAGCGTGCCACCCTGGCTGTGGCACGCAAGCTGTTGCGCCGGTGTCATCACAGTCTGCGTGAGCTCGGTGATCTCGCCCTGGCGTTACCGAACCCCACACCCCAAGCCGCCTGAAATGCCCCGCGCGTGTCGTGCTTATCCCGTCAGCTGATGCTTGCGGCCGGCTCCCTGAGGGGACACTGTCGCCACCGTCTGGGTGGACGACCTGAAAAGACTGAGCGGGCCGCACCCTTCGGCCGCCCGCACGCCGGGCATCCCATCCTCATCATGTCGCCAGACCGCTGTGTCTGTGGACCCAAATAAGTCTTGGCGCCGGCACGCGCAAGGACCCCGACAACCCCCACCGACCAAGGACAGCACATGATCACCTGACCCCGCCTGGCCTGTCCCCATCGCCAGCCCGATCAGCATGCCGTCGACCTTGCCGGTGTCAAGGTCGTTGGTCCTCGCTGCGCTGCGGGCGCTCCACCCCCGACCGGCGGTCGACCCGCCACAAGCCAGGGCGACGACGAGGAACTACTTGGGAAAACCAAGAATTTTCACCTTTACGGGGATCCCCAACACAAATAAGTGTGCCCATCGCCGAAGCTCCTTGTCCGCGAGGCCAGACCGGCCAGCGCGTGGTGCCGTGGAAGGGTCAGTGGGCGCCCCCCTTCCAGCTAGCGGGTAGCGCGCGACACCGACTGGCCTGAAACGCAGATGGCGGCTGGCCTCGATGACGCACGACCCGCCGACTGCGATTCTCAAAGTGGTACCGGTCACACAAAGGGGTGAGACATGTCGTGGGCGCAGATCAACAGAGGGCACCAG
Organism: Frankiales bacterium; assembly: GCA_033851885.1. Lineage (GTDB taxonomy): Bacteria > Actinomycetota > Actinomycetes > Mycobacteriales > SCTD01 > RYN-111. The sequence continues at coordinate 5,135 of JAWWOJ010000435.1, forward strand.
TCGGCAAAGTCTGCGGTGCGCGGAAACGACGAGACATGATGTCGCCGCTCGCCCCAATCCCGCGCGCCCGCACGCTGGTTCGGACGATTGGCCGTGCCGCGGCTGTGCAGGCATACGAAGTCGGACTGATGGCATCGGTAGTCGCGACGGCGCCGCTGCATCTGGCCGGGGGCGGCTTCGACTCTGCATTCGGGTCGTTGCCCCCTGTCCGGGCGCACGCCGCACAGACGGCGCGCCCGGTGCTGCTCGTGCACGGCTTCGGGGGCACGAAGTCAAGCTG